>JBDTUL010000047.1:0-18468 GCA_040007735.1 Gammaproteobacteria bacterium
GCGCGACGCTGGCATTGCCGATGTAGACGCCGCTCTGGCCGAACTCATAGGTTCCCTTGCCACTGAACAAGGCGGCAGCCTTCTTCCACTGGCCTTTGTCGATGTAGTAACCGTACATCGCTTGCAGATTCTCGAGCGCGCGTACCGAGTGCGCGCGCGCAAGTTGCAGCTCTTTCGCATCGGCCAGCGATTCGAGCTTGCCCACACTGTCACCGGCGCGCTTCGGTGCATCGAAAGGCGCCTTGCTCTGAATCGCCTTGCGGGTGCCCTCGCCATAGTGGTACGGCGGCACGAAGACGCTTGGAAACGGTTGGTACTGTTTGGGCGCCGGAGCGTCGGGAGGGAAATCCTTGGCAACGGCTGTCTGCCAGCTGCCGGTCACCGGCTGCAGTGTGGCCCAACCACCCTGATACGGCGCTTCGAAGTTCTGGTAGTACTGGCGCGCGGCGATCTTCCACACGCCGTTTTCTTTCACGTAGCGGTCTTCGATGACGGCGTCGCCCCAGACCGCCGACTTCTTGTATTCGCCCAACAAGCCCCACTCGCGCCAGCGCGCCTGAGCGCTGTTGCCATCCGGGGCCACAGTAACCACCGGTTGCAGTTGCATGCGCAGGTTGAGGCGGCCGAACGGCAGCCCCGGGCCATCCTTCATGCTGCCGCCGCCGTGGCGAGTGAGTAGTTCCCGGATGCGGGCCTTGCCCTTGTAGACACCGTCGACGCCCCATTGGAGCGTGCCGTCGTCGACGAACAGATCGGCGGCCTCGCCGAAGTAACCTTTGTCCGTGTAGTACCCGAAGGCGCGGCCCAGTCGCTGAATCTTCGTGATGGATTCGACGTAGGTCGTTTCCTCGGCGATTGCCTTGACGCGAGTTTTCAGTGCCGCGAGCCGTGCTGACTCATCTTTTGCGAAGGTGGTGCTGCAGAGGGCGAAGCCTATTAGCAGGCTCAATGCCCGCGGAACTGCTTTCGAAGAAACCGTCATGAGCGCCCCTGTGTGATCGAAAAAACGCGGATCGCCATCGAACGACGCCGCGATGTTCAGTCCCGAATTGGATTCCAGGCAATGACTCAGATGGAAACCGTGTCGTGAGATGCTCGTTCGTCCGTCAGGTGGCGGCGAGTGTCGCGCAACGACGCCCCCCGGGCTACGACCGCGCCGCCGCCCGACCGGCGTGTATCTCCATCCCCGCTCCGGACGAACCGAAATCGCCGCCACTTGGCGACATTGCCTGCCACAGCCCCGGCGCGCGTCGGCCCGAAAGAATTCGTGCTTTGTGATGAAGCTCCCGACGGCTCGACGACTCACATGTCTGAGCTACGATACAATTTGATGCCATTCTGGCCAGCCATGGATCAAGGGACGATGAAGGCTTTCAAACGGATTGCGGCTTTGGGAATCGTCGGCCTGTGCGCCGCGACTGCGGCTCATGCGGATGACAGCGGAATCTACGCAGGATTCTCGGCCGGCCAGGCAAAGACGGATTTCTCCGATGATGTCCTGAACGATGTGTTCGACGGCAAGGACACCGCTTTCAAGATCTTCGGCGGCTACCGCATCCTCGACTGGGTTGGCGTGGAAGTGGGGTACGTCGATCTCGGCGAGATTACGCAGAAAGGCAACGCTTCAGGGCTGAGTCGATTCCGGCTCGAAGAAGCCGGGTTCGATGTGTTCGGCATGCTCTACTGGAACATAGCGCCGGTCGACTTGTTCGCGAAGGCCGGGTTCATAGTGTCCCAGGCACACGTCACGGCGAACTCGTTGTTCGGCACCTTCGACGCCTCCGGCAACAGCACCGATCTGGCCTGGGGCGTGGGCGGGCAGGTTCGCTTCGGCAAGCTCGCCGTCCGGGCCGAATACGAGCGTTTCGATCTCGACGCGGGCGATGGTTTCGATTCGCCGGACATGATCTCGGTCGGCGCAACCTGGACCTTTTTCTAGGACGTCCGGGCCTCGTTCTGCTCGGCCTCACTCGCGGCACCCTGCCGCGAGTGAGGTGCGCGTTACTTCTCGCTGGCGGCCGGCGTCGTTGACGTAGCAACAATCTGCCACGTGCCGCCCTTGCGGGACCAGACGTGCAGGCTGTAATGAGCGTCAGCACCCTTCGTGCCGTGGGTCATGATGGCCGTATCAGCATTGATGAACGTAACCTTGTAGTCGGTCGGCTCATACCGCGTACCCGCGGGTGCCGGCTCGTTGTCTGCAAGTTCACCCTGCTTCCCTCTGACGCCTTTTGCGGTGACCGAGACGACCTTGTCGGCGAGCAGTTTCGCCGCCACCGCCGTTTCGCCTTTAACGCCGGACTCACCCCACTGCTTGTCCAGCGCTATGAGCGCGTCGGTATCGTCCGCGGCGTAGGCAGTCGCCGTGAACGTGACCAGGAGCATGGAAACTGCGGCTAAAGTGTTCTTCACGTCGATTCTCCCCTGTGATTCTATTCTGTGCCGTATGAAGCCCTGCTCAGCGCGCTGCACTGGCGATAGCAGCGTTGCGTTTGATGCTGCCGAGGCTTCAGACCGCTTCTTTATTGATACGTGTCTACTATAGACCGCATTCGGAAAGGCGCGACCGATGAAGACAATCAAGACCTACTCAACGCGGATCGAAGCCGACCTGGCTCGGATCGAACTGGACGCCGCGGGTGTGCCCTCCGTCGTGGTCGGCATCGGCGCCGGCATGGAGGGTGGCCTGGACGGTGTGCGCCTGCTCGTGCCGGACGAGCGCTTCGATGAGGCGCGGACGATTCTCGGCGATGCGTGATCGGCGCTCGCAAACCTCATCCGAGCGGCGGAAGCCGCTGCCAGGCGTTGTTGGGCAGGCCATAAGTCGTTGAAAGCGTTGGTGGAGAGGGAGGGACTCGAACCCTCGACCCCGGCATTATGAGTGCCGTGCTCTAACCAGCTGAGCTACCTCTCCACGAGGCAAGGGCAGGCCCCGGATTCCGGGGGGCGGCGATTGTCGCGACCCCTTCCGGGGGTGTCAAGCCGACCGGATTTTCGGCCTGGGTCAAGCCCTTAGGGCCTCCGCGGTCGACGTCCGACCCAGCCTGTGCCGGCAACCAGCCTCTGCCAGCGACTCAGCCGCCGACTGTCAGTTTCCGGATTCTCCGCCTCGCCCGTTCTATTGCTATCCAGGTCGCAACTGCTCTGGGGTGGTCCGTCCGTGCGCCCGGGGACCGAACAGGCACTCCACTCGCTGATGCATGAACCTGGGAAAACGTTCGAACCCCAACCGTCGTTCTTCTCACCTCTACTGAACGTTGCTCTCCTAACGACTCATCATTTCTCGTGGCGCTTCGTCAAGAACAGTGAAGTGATGCAGGAGTGACACACGCGCCAGCTGAGAAGAACTCAAGTGCCGCTGAGAAGAAAGAGGGGTGAAGGAGAAAGCACCGCTCACGCGCCACCTCGTCCTCAACCCGACAGCTGTTCGCGAATTCTTGATCAGGTGCCGGGATCGATTCGCGATGCACCTTGTGAGATTTACCTACTTTTTGCGCGCTTGCACACTTACGTACGCCCGCCTGATCTCATCCCTCCCGAAGCACTGCCGTGTCCGCCGAATGAACTTCATACAACTAATAAAACACCAATGCCTGAACCACTCAGTCGCGGTAGACTCGAAATAGAGCCGTGGATCGTCTGAACGACTGCAGCCGCCATCGGTAACAATGCGTATCCCCTGAACTCTCAAGCTTCCTCATAGTGTATGCACATGAATACAAGACGACGACGCAGCGTACTTTCCAGCACCGCAGATGCCGGAATTACCCGCTATCTTCAGCTCTACAGCATCCTGTCTCAGTCGCTGGCAGACGGGGAATTCAAAGCCTCGCGTGCCCTGCCGAGTGAGCCGGATCTGGTAGCTCGTTATCGAGTATCGAGAACTACGGTTCGCCGTGCGCTGTTGCTGCTGGAGCAGGAAGGCCGCATCCTGAGGCGCCGTGGTAGCGGTACCTATGCGAAAACGAGCCGGGTGCACACCTCGCTCGCCTTCGATGCCCAATCTCTCTATGGCGATGCCTCTGCCTTCGAGAAGCAGTCGGGGACGGAAATTCATCAGAGCGCACCGGTCGCGGTGCCCGCGTCGCTTCAGGCGGCCCATCCGGAGCTCGGTGAGATTGCGTTTGGCATCGAACGCACGCGTTCGGAACAAAACGAACCCTTCCAGCTTGCGATTACCTACGTGACGGATGCCGTGACGAGGCGACTCGGGTTGCGGCGTGGGTCGTCCTCGCCTGCCGGACTCGAGAAGCTGTCTAAAGAAGTTAAGGATGTGGAGCAGGTGACCACGGCTGTTGCCGCCGATGCGGTGGCTGCCAAGCAGTTGAAGGTATCCATTGGGGCGCCTTTGCTGCGAATTCGCGCCACGTTGCTGGGGGCGAATGGGGAGCTGCTCGCTGTGAACGAGAGCCTGTTGCGGCCTGATCGGGCGCATTTGCAGGACAAACTGGTTCGCAACAAGGGCGGGAAGACCACGTCCAGGTGGCAGCTCAAATCAGCGTGATTTGCCGTCCTGGTGGGGGAATGTCCGGAATCGGACTTTAAGAGGCCTTCAATCAAGAGGCCCTCAATCGCCGGGCGGCTGAGAAGTCCCTCGGTTGAGGGTCTTGAATAGGCCAGTTCAGTTGAACGCCGGCCGCGCCAGCGGCCGCACCACTCCCACCGTCGAGAAGCCCATCATCATCGCTTCGAAGGCCGGCGCCGACACAGGCGCGCTGTGCACGAAGCCTTGTGTTCGCGGGCAGTGCAGGCCTGCCAGACGCTCCAGTTGTTCTCGCGTCTCCACCCCTTCCGCCACGACGCCCAGCCGGTAGGCGCGGGCCTGGGTGATGATGCTGAACACTTCGAGTTCCGCCTTCGCGTCCAACGTCAGGCGCTGGATGAGCGAACGGCCGATCTTCACCACGTCCACCGGCAGGGCCCAGAGTCGCTCGCCCACTATTTCGTTTGAACCGAACTCCTGAACGGCCACATTCACACCTTCATAGCGAAGCGCGTGAAGCGTGCGCAAGATGCTCTCGGGGGCGGCGCTCATCTCGTTGGCAGCGATTTCCAGCTGCACGTCGCAGAGTGAGCGGAGGGCCGACGTGCCGAATGCGCCTGCGTCCCGACCGCGTTTTTTTAGCTGCAGCGTCGAGACGTTGATGCCGATTTGCAGGCGGGGAAACCCGAGGCGCTGCCAGCGCTGGCAATCTTCAGTGGCTTGCTCGAGAACCCATTCGCCGACCGGGACGATCAAACCCGTCGACTCGAGCGCACCCAGAAAGTAACCCGGTGCGCGCAGGCCGCCCTGCGGGTCTTGCCAGCGCAACAGCGCCTCGGCTGCCACGATGCGGCCGCCGCACCGTTCGACCTGGGGTTGATAGTGCAGCCGGAACTGGTTCTGTTCGAGAGCGAGACGCAGCCGCCGCTCCAACGTTTCTTCTTTGACGACCGTTTCCACGGCGACCCCTTCCGGTTACGCGAGGAGTATCGCTCGGTCGTATCGAAATGGAAACAGGTCTGTGGAGAGATCGGAGTCCGACGTGCCTCAAACGTTGAATCGGAAATGCATTACGTCACCTTCGTGGACGAGGTACTCCTTACCCTCAAGACGAAGCTTGCCGACTTCCTTGGCACCGGCCTCACCTTTGCCGGCAATAAAGTCCGCGAAGGCAATGACTTCCGCGCGAATGAAGCCTCGCTCGAAGTCGGTGTGAATGGCGCCGGCGGCCTGTGGCGCCGTCGAGCCGGCACGCACAGTCCAGGCTCGCACTTCCTTCGGGCCCACTGTAAAGAAGGTCTGCAGGCCCAACAGTTTGTAGGCTGCGCGGATCACACGGTCGAGACCCGGTTCCTTCAATCCAAGCTCTGCGAGAAAATCCGCGCGATCCGCTTCATCGAGCTGGGAGATCTCAGCTTCGATCGCCGCGCACACGGGAACCACCGTCGCGCCTTCAGAAGCCGCGCGCTTTTCCACGGCCGCAAGCAGTGGATTGTTCGTGAACCCGCCCTCAGTGACGTTGGCCACGTACATGATCGGTTTCGCGGTGAGCAGCTGAACCTCGCGCACGTCCTTGCGCTCCTCGTCTGTGAATTGCAGGGAGCGCACAGGCTTTGCCTGGTCCAGATGCGCCTTCAGTCGCTCGTACAAAGTGCGCTTGCGGACGGCCTCTTTGTCGCCGCCCTTCGCGGCCTTGGCGGCCCGGTCGATGGCCTTATCGATCGTCTGCAGGTCGGCTAGCGCAAGCTCAGTGTCGATGACGTCGATGTCCGCAATGGGATCGACCTTGCCGGCTACGTGAATGACGTCGGTGCTGTCGAAACACCGAACCACGTGCGCAATCGCGTCTGTCTCGCGAATATGCGACAGGAACTGGTTACCCAGCCCTTCGCCCTGGGATGCGCCGGCGACGAGCCCGGCGATATCCACGAACTCCACCGTGGTCGGCAGGATCTTCTCCGGGTGCGCGATGCCCGCAAGCTGCTGCAGCCGTTCATCCGGCACGGGCACCACACCGACGTTCGGGTCGATGGTGCAGAAGGGATAGTTCTCCGCTGCGATCTGCGCGCGCGTCAGCGCGTTGAACAGCGTCGATTTACCGACGTTGGGAAGCCCCACGATGCCGCACTTGATGGCCATTAGTCCTCGGTTTCCGCAGGAGGCGAGTTGCGCGTGTGCAGGCGATTCATCGCCCGCTGGCCACCCTCCTCCATGATGGTTGGCACCACGTCCGCCGCGTCGGTGATGCACTCATGAATGAGTCGATCGTCCGCCGCCGAGGGCCGCGAGAGCACGTGCTCCACGCCGGCACCCCGGGGCTTTCCTACTCCAATGCGCAGGCGCCAGAACGCATCGCCCACGTTCGCAATCAAATCCTTGATACCGTTCTGCCCCGCCGAACCGCCGCCCTGTTTGAGCTTGACGATGCCCGGGGCGAAATCCAGCTCGTCGTGCGCGACGAGAATCTCTTCCACCGGAATCTTGTAGAACGACGCCACACTCTGCGTCGGCCCGCCGCTGCGATTCATGAAGCTCATGGGCTTCAGGAGCCAGACTTCGTCACCAGCAATGCGCACGCGCGCCAGCTGCCCATGATGGCGGGATTCCGTGCGAAACGCCCCGCCGTGCCGGCGAGCCAGCTCGTCCACGAACCAGAAGCCCGCGTTGTGTCGCGTACGCGCGTACTCCTCGCCCGGATTACCGAGACCGACGATGAGTTTGAGAGCAACGCCCGCCATGAACGGTTACCAGAGAAAACGTGTTCAGCGCCCGTGCGCCGCCGGTCGCGCCGGGCCCACGCGATTGCGGCGAATGCCGGTCGCGGCCCGTGCCGACCCACCCAAAAAAACCGGGGGTTCAGCGTCTGAACCCCCGGCACATTACATCGCAAATCGACGAAATCGTAGCTATGCGGCGCGAGCGCCGCGCACGGTCGCGAACGACCGCGGGCTACTACTTCTTGCCGCCCTCCTTCTTCGCAGGAGCGGCAGCCTTGGCACCCTTGTCGTCCTTCTTGGCATCGCCACCGGCCTTCTTCGCGTCGCCAGCAGCGGCGGCGGGGGCAGCGGCTGCTGCACCTTCGGCGGGAGCGGCCGCAGCGGTTGCATCAACAACAGCCTCCGGCTCTTCCGCACGCGGGCTGTGCACCGAGACCACCGGTGGGTTGCGGCCGCTTGCCAGCTCGACGATCGACACGCCGTTCGGCAGCGGAATATCCGCCAGGAACTTGGTCTCGTTCAGGTTCATGCCCGACAGGTCCAGCTCCAGGAATTCCGGCAGGTCCTGCGGCAGGCAGATGACTTCCACGTCGGACAAGCGATGCGAAACCACACCGCCTTGCAGTTTCACGCCCGGGGAGACGGCCTCGCCCTTGAAGTGAATCGGCAGGTGCAGGCGAATCTTCTCGTTCGGCACCACGCGCATCAGGTCGACATGAACCACGACGTTGCGCGCCGGGTGCATCTGCACGTCCTTGACGATGGCTTCCTGCGTCTGGCCGTCACCGACCTTCAGCTGCACGATGGAAGAGTAGAACTTCTCGTTGTCGATCATGGTGAGAAGGTTCTGCTGGTCGAGCACCAGCGCACGGGGGTCTTTGTGACCGCCGTAGAGAATGGCAGGGACTTTTCCTTTGTGACGCAGGCGGCGGCTCGCACCTTTGCCTTGCGTCTCGCGGAAATCCGCGCCGATGGTGAATGAAATTTTCATC
This sequence comes from Gammaproteobacteria bacterium, assembly GCA_040007735.1. Lineage (GTDB taxonomy): Bacteria > Pseudomonadota > Gammaproteobacteria > Steroidobacterales > Steroidobacteraceae > JADGHX01. The sequence continues at coordinate 8,193 of JBDTUL010000047.1, forward strand.
TTGTCTCCTCGAGACTTTACGTTGTGGACACGCTCCGTCGCGACCAAGCGGAGCGTCTTGAGCCGCGCGTTCCCTTATGGAACCCGCGCATTCAATTCAATGGATCAATCCAGGTACAGGGAGCTCACAGACTCCTCGTCGCGGATGCGGCGAATGGTCTCGGCGAGCAGCCCCGACACCGACAGCTGGCGAATGCGATCGCATGCCTTCGCGGCGGGCGACAGCGGAATCGTGTCCGTCACGATCAACTCATCCAGCGTCGATTTCGAAATGCGTTCGACAGCGTTGCCTGAAAGCACGGGGTGCGTGATGTACGCAATCACCTTCGTCGCGCCCTCATCCTTCAACGCCTGCGCCGCCTGGCACAGCGTGCCCGCGGTATCCACCATGTCGTCGATCAGGATGCAGGTCTTGCCCGTCACCTGACCGATGATGTTCATCACCTTCGACTCATTCGGCCGCGGACGGCGTTTGTCGATGATGGCGAGATCCGCATCGTCCAGCCGCTTCGCGAGCGCGCGAGCGCGGGCCACGCCGCCCACGTCTGGCGACACGACGATCATGTCTTTGTAGCTCTGCTTGTACGCATCGCCCAGCAGAACCGGCGATGCGTAGACGTTGTCCACGGGGATGTCGAAGAACCCCTGAATCTGCTCGGCGTGCAGGTCGATCGTGAGCAGCCGAGTTACGCCGGCGCCCGACAGCATGTTTGCGACCAGTTTCGCCGCGATGGCCATGCGCTGGCCGCGCACTCGACGATCCTGCCGGGAGTAACCCAGGTACGGAACCACTGCGGTGATGCGCGCGGCGGAAGCTCGCCGGCACGCATCCACCATGATGAGCAGTTCCATGATGTTGTCGTTCGCCGGAGGGCACGTCGGCTGCATGATGAAGACGTCGCGACCGCGCACGTTCTCCATCAACTCCACACTGACCTCGCCGTCGCTGAAGCGGCCCACATAGATGCGGCCGAGCGGCGTGTTCAGGTGCCGCGCGACGTCATGGGCGAGCGCTGGGTTGGCGTTACCGGCAAACAGCGCGAAGGGTTCGGACGTACTCAAATGCTCGCTCTCTTCAGGAACTCAATGCGCCCGCGTGCCTGGCTCGGGTGAGATGGCGGGAAGCTCAAAAGCGCCTGTAAACAAACAGTTACCACAGGAGCCGTGCTTCGGGTCCGCTGCCATCTTCCCGAATCACCGCGTCTGGCAGCAGGATTTGGCGGTAAACAGCCGGAAATACCACGCCCCAACGGGGCGCGGATGCTACCACAGTGATGCCCCAGCACCGCATCCGCGAGGTCGCTGGCTCTGGGTGCAGCGTGTCGGCCAATCCTGGCGCGGACGCTGTCAGCACCGAAATGGGGTGGCTCAAGAAGTACCGGGATGGGAATCACCAATATGTTCGCTTAAGCGAACTTTTGTATACTTTAACCCCCAGAATGTTCGATTAAACGGCCATGCCTGACCCCATCCTTTCCAACGTCCAGTTGGGCGCGCTGGTCCGGGCAGAGCGAAAAGCTCGCGGTCGAACCCAAGCCTGGGTGGCCACCCACGCGGGCTATCGTCGCCAGACCATTGCGGATCTGGAGGCAGGGCGCAACGTCGAGATCAACGTCCTGATGCGCTCACTCGCCGCGCTGGGCAAGGCCCTCACGATTGTGGATGCGCGCGTCGACGTTGAACGGCTTGCGGAGATCTTCGGCGATGACCCGGCGTAAGCATCTGGTCATCGGCAGCCGCCTGGACAACATGCGTCTCCTCGCGATCCTCAGCCGCTACCAGATTGGGCCACCTCACTACCAGTTCCGCGGCGGCGGGTGTTCCCGCACGAGTTTTTCCAGCACCGCGGCCGTCTGCGGACTTGCCGTCGAATCACCCCTACCGGACTGGGGGCCTTTGCCGAGTGCCATGTCTAGCGGCGTCAGTCCGAGTGAGTCCCGAGCGTAGGCCTCTGCCTTGTTGGCCGCGAGGAACGGGACGACCTGCGCCCATCCCCACCGAGCCGCGCCGTGCATCGCTGTCTGGCCGTCGACGTCCTTGTGATTCACGTCGGCCCCTGCCGCGAGTAACAGCTGAACAGACTCTATGGAACGCTGTTGCACGTCATCCGTGTCGTAGTAGCCGCGTGTGTCGATAGCGGTGGAGCCTAGGCCGGCGGCTGCCATGAGAGGTGTTATGCCGCGCACAGTCGGCAGATCGGGAAGCGCGCCATGCGCAAGCAGCAGCCGGATCATCGGCTCATCCATGGCCTTCGCCGCGCGAATCAAAGGCGTCGCGCCGGTGGTGAGCACTACGTCGAGCAGCCGGTCGTCCTTCACTGAACGATACGGCGGCACGAGCTTCAGCTGCAGATTCGGGTTTGCGCTCGCTGCCAGCAGTAACTCCGCAAGCCGCAGTGGCGTTGTCTCGTCGACTGAAGGCCGATCCGGCCAACCTCCATGCGGCAGGGTGTTCAGATCGACGGCGACGTACAGCGGCGTGCGCCCCCAGTAATCCCACTTGTTCGGGTTTGCGCCCTTGCGCAGCAGGTACGCGGCGACGTCGAAATTGAAGTTGGTCGTCGCCATGATCAACGGGGTAAGGCCCTTCGGGTCCGCAAGATTGACGTCGGCCCCTGCCTCGACGAGAAGCTCGGCGCACGCAAGACAACCCTGTCGGGACGCATACAGCAACGCCGTGAGTCCACCCGCCGGGCGCCACTGAATGCGCGGCTCAGCACTCACCTCACGCGCCCACTCATTTGTCTGGGAACGCGCATCGAGCTGAGCGCCGCTGCGAATCAACTCCTTCAGCATTTCTGGCTGGCTCTCGGCCGCGGCCCACATCAATGCGGTCTGCCGCCGCCAGCCTTCGCGCGCATTCACTTTGGCGCGATGCCTGATGAGAACTCGCGCCGCTTCCACGTTGCTGCTGCGAGACACGACCATCAGTGCGGTCTGGCCGTCCGCACCAGGCGACTCAACATCCGCACCGGCCTCCAGCAGTGCCTTGATCACACCGACGTCACCGACGATCGCTGCCTCCGCCATGGGCGTGGAGCCATAGGCATTCGTCACGCGAACGTCCGCGCCTGCCGCGATCAGCTTCTTCACCTGTGCAACGTCGTCGCGATAGACAGCCATGTGCAGCGGTGTGGTCCCATCATCATCAACGGTTCCCGCATCCATACCCCACGCCCAGGGCGCGAGCACGCTCAAGGCGATGGCGATGGCGATGAAGCACATCCGCACGTTCAGATCTCCGTGAATCGGCCCGTGCTATCGCCGACTTTCTCGGCCGGCACGCCGGCGCGATCCAGCAGCGTCAGCAATAGATTCGCGCTTGGCGTGCGATCCGGGTAACGCAGATGCTGCCCTGCCTTGCAGGTTCCGCAGCCACCGCCGACAACAGCTAGCGGCAATGGGAAGTGATCGTGCCGATCACTGTTACTCATGTTGCCGCCATACAGAATGATGGCGTTGTCGAGCAGCGAGCCGTCGCCGTCCGACGTCTTCGCAAGCCTTGCGAGGAAGCTCGCGAACACCTCCGTGTGATAGCGCTGGATCTTCACCAGCTTTTCGAGCGAAGCCGGCCGGTTATTGTGATGAGAGAGCGGATGAAACGCATCCGAAATTCCCAGGTGCGGGTAGGCAAGATTGCTCACTTCCGCATCCAGCATGAAGGTGGCCACTCGAGTGATGTTTGCTTCGTATGCCAGCGCAATCATGTCGTACATGAGCCGTAGCTGCTTATCGAACTCCGGCACGCCCACGGGCAACTCCGGCAATGTGAGCTTCGACAGGTCGCTCGCACGCATTTTCTGCACGCGCCGTTCGATCTCACGCACGGACTCCAGGTATTGACTCAGCATCGCGCGGTCGCGCTCGCCGAGCCTGCGACTTAGCGCGTTCGCGTCGTCCATCACCATGTCGAGAATGCTGCTGAAGTCGCGCGCAAGCGTTGCACGTTCTGCCGCACTGTTGCCTTCCCCAAAGAGCTTGTTGAACAGCTTGCGGGAGTCCGCCTCCATAGGCAGCGGAGTGGTCGGCGTGCGGAATGAAATAGTGTTGCCGTAGCCGCAACCATAGGTTCCATTGCACGCGGCAGCTCCGCCACGCTCCGTCACGGCCACTTCGATGGATGGCAGTGGCATTTCCTGCCCGATGTGCAGGGCGGCCATCTGGTCGATAGTGACGCCGCCGACGGGCGCGTTGCTCTTCTTCGGCGGCACGGCGCTGAGCCATGTGCCAGGTGTGGTGGCATGCGTGGCATTGCTCTCGGCGGGCTTGTTGCCGAGGCCGCTCACCACTGTGAGCTGGCGACGCCAGGGCTCGAGCGGTTGCAGGATGCGGGAGAGCTCGTACTGCGTACCCTCACCTTTCGGCGTCCACTCGCTCATCACCGCGCCGTGCGGGAGGTAGAAGAATCCCATGCGCGGCTTGCCCTTCGCAGCCGTTTTCGCGAGCGCCGTGTGGGCGGGAATCATCGCATCGAGGAGTGGCAGCCCAATGGAAATACCCAGACCGCGCAGCACCGCTCGACGCGACAGATGTTTCTTAGTGATGAACACGGGTCAATACCTCCGTCGCGGCGTCGCCGGCTGCGTGCGGCACCTCACTCATCTGAAACGGCGCGCTCTTTACGAGCGCGAGCACGATGGACGAGAAACAATAGTTCTGCGAGGCGGCGTCGCGCACTATGGAACGAACGACCGGCATGTCGAACGCTTCGAGCTCACGACCGAGCGCGAATGTCATGAGTCGCTCGGCAAAGGTCTGCACGAACTGGTCGGGACGCGCGAGCAGCGCGCGGCGCAGATCATCCGGCCCTTGCACAGCGGCTCCACCTGCGAGCCTTCCAGTGGCATCGATCGGCGTGCCGGCGAAGCGGTCTTTGTCTACCCACGCCCCTGTCGCGTCGAAGTTCTCGAGTGCCAGCCCGAGCGGATCGATGACGCCGTGACATTGGTTGCACGAGGGCGCCTCGCGATGGGCATGCAGCCGCTCGCGCACGGTCCGCGCCGGAGTTCCGGGTTTACCCTGCGAGAGTGAGGTCTCCACGCCGGGCGGGGGTGACGCCGGCGGCGTGCCGATGATGTTTTCTAGCAGCCACGCGCCGCGCAGAACCGGAGATGTGCGGTCGGGGTACGACGTGACCGTGAGGATGGCGCCCTTGCCGAGCAGGCCCCAACGGTGCGAGTCCGCAAGCGTTAGCCGCCGAAAACGATCGCCGCGCACGCTCGCGATACCGTAGTGACGCGCGAGGCGCTCATTCACAAACGTATAGTCGGCCGATAGAAACTGCAGCACGCTCGCGTCTTCGCGAAGCACGCTCGCAACGAAGAGCCGCAGCTCCTGGAGAAACGCCGCGCGCAAGTCAGCATCGAACTCAGGATAGATACGCGGATCGGGCTCCACCGAATCCAGCGCCTGCACGTGCAGCCACTTGAAAGCCCAGTTCGTCACCAGCGACATCGAGCGCGGGTCGGACAGCATCCGGCGCGTTTGCACGTCGAGCACTGCCGGATCCGACAGGCGCCCCTGCTCCGCGAGCCGCAGAAGCTCCTCGTCGGGGCCCTGACTCCATAGAAAGAATGAGAGCCGCGAAGCGAGTCCGATGTCGCTGACGCGTTGAGCGGTTCCAGGTACCGCGCCTTCAGGAACCAGCTCTGCGCGATACAGGAATTTCGGGCTCGCCAGAATCGCCATCAGGCCCTTCTGAATTCCCGCATCGAAGGGGCCCGAAGCGCGCCCCTCGCCGAAGGCGCGCAGCGGCGCTGCGAGGTCCGCAGAAGTCACGGGGCGCCGAAAAGCCTCCCGCGCAAGCTTGCCCAGGATGCGCTGTGCGCAGGCGGCCTCTTCACTCGTGTCGGCCGGCTGGCAGACAAATATCTTCTCGCGGCTCGCAGTACGGCCGACGCCGGTTACCTCGAATGGACCGAGTAACTCCATGTCCGCGAGCACCGGCAGGCGATCCACGCCCTCGCCGGCGATCAGCGGTTTCAGGTTCGAATCCGACTGCGCGAGGCTGCGCCCGAGAAACGCAGCACCGATGACATGGGTGCCGGCAGGCACCTCGATGCGGATGTTCCGAAACCGCTCCTGGATCTTTCTCGCGGCGGGCATCAGGTTCTTGTCCACCTCGCGCTGGTCTTCTTCCCCGCCGAGCGAGCCTTCGAACACCTTGGCTCCGTCCAGCATGACGATGAGCGTGTTTCGATACTCGAGCCAGTAGGAGCGCAGCAGATTGGTGTCGACCGAGTCCAGATAGAGATTCAGCTGGTACTCACCGTCCGCGGGGAAATAGTGATTCACGAGCATCCCACCGCGTGTGCCGAGCGGCAGGCCGTCCCTATGCCCATTGCGGTTGACCTTGGTCGAGGCGTGATAGACGGAGCGCAGCGGCTTTGCGTCCGGCTCCCCAACCGCCTGCGCGCTCAAGCGGCGCGCCGCGGAGATGTATTGCTCGAGGAACGAGGGCGACACGCTCAGGTTGGCGGCGATATTGTCGAAACCGCCACTTTCCGTGTCCGGCGGTAACAGCGCTTTCTCTTCGACATCGACCGCAAGCAGCGCTCTGATCGCCGTCGCGTATTCCGTGCGATTCAGACGATGCAGCACCACGTGCCCGGGGTTGGGCCGTGAGGCCGCCGCTTCGTCCAGCTTGCCTTCCATCCAGCCCACGAACCGGCGCGACTCTTCCGGTGAAGGCTGAGGCTTTCCCGGAGGGGGCATCAGGTTGCCGCGCAGTTTGCGCACGGCATGCTCCCAGATTTCGACGTTACTGCCGATGTCCTCAGGGCTCATCGTGTCGAAGGCCACGCCTCCCGCCCAGTCCGTTGCGTTGTGGCATTCGAAGCAGTGCTGCTCGAGCAGCGGCCAGCTCGGTGTCGCTTCGTCCGATGCTTCGACCCCAGCCGAGAAGGCGAACGGAATCAACGCAGTGACGCGCGCCAGGCGCCGCAAGAGTGTGAGCGCAGGCACTTAGACGATTCCCCCGACGAGCTCATAGAGATGGCCCATCGCGCTCTGATACGCCATGGCGAGGAACGGCGCAGGGTCGCCATGCCAGCGCGCATCGAAATCGCGGGTGGGAGCCGATGCGATGAACTCCTCCAGACTGTTTCCCTGTCTGAACGATTCTTGCAGCCGCGTCTTCACGGCCTTACAGAGCTCGAGTTGTGCCTCGAGTGCGGCGCGTGTCTGCACGGGGCCTTCTCCGGGGACGATGCGAATCTGCGAGTCCGCCAGTGCGAGCAGCGCTTCATTCCCATCGACGTAGCCGCCAATCCAGCCGTACGTGGAGTAATCGATTACCGGATATCGGCCTACATGCAGCAGATCACCCGTGACCAGCACGTTCGCCTCGCGCAGAAATACATAGAGATCGCCATCTGTGTGCGCTTGAGGCAGATGCACATACCTGATGTGTTCCCGACCGCAGGTGAGCTCACCGGAGTCATAGGTTGTGGCGTTAGGCAGCGCAGACTTCGGACGAGGCGCGTAAGAGCGCCCTTCCCATTCGACCCGGAAATCGGCCTCCATCCACAGCCTGGTGTTCTCGTGGGCGATGATCTTCGCGCCGCGTTTGCCGAGCGGCTCGTTCACACCGGTATGCGCGAGGTGCCAGTGCGTATTGATGAGCGTGGGCACGACGTGCCGCCCCGTTTCGCGCTCAATGAGGTGCAACAGCTCGCGGGCCTGCTCAGGCGCCCCACCGCCAACCAGCACCACCTCGCCCTCGCCGGAAATCACCAGGACATTGCCGCCCGCTCCGCTGACAACAATAAGGTGGTCTGCCAGTCGCGTGATTTCCAGGCGCGGTCGATGCCCGAATGCGCAAACGCCTGCGGGCAACGCTATGCCCAAGACTGCGGCGACCCCAGACGCAAGGAGACCGCGGCGGCTTACGTTGTAGTCCATCGGCTCTCCCTATCCGGCTCCGCCAGGCAGGTTCGACTGACTTGCGCGTGCAGGAGAGGCGGCTATTCCTAACGTTCGCTGAGTCGAGCGAGACTCTGTGAGTACGGCATTCACCAGCTTGTTGAGGCGAGCGCAGTAGGCGGCGACGGGCTCATCTGACTTGGCCTCCTTTTCGGTGAGCGCGCCGCTGATTTCCATGAGGCGCCGTTCGATGCGCTCATCGACCGCCATGCATCTGAACAGGAACGCGCTCACGCAAGCCGTGATCTCCGCATCGAGGGTACGCGCATCGCTGCCGGCGATCTCGACGCCGACCAGCTCGCTGCAACAGCCAGCAGCGATGTGGTCGCGCCACATACGGGTAAGCTGCATACGAGGGTACCGATGTGCTCGTGTCTCGAGCACTCAATCGCCAAAGTTCACAACCGTGTTCTCCGGGCAGCGCGCGAGCACGCCCTTCCAGGGCTCATCGTCGAACGGATGGTCGACGAGGTGCACCAGCCCGGGCGGATCGAAAGCGAAATCTCCGGCCCGCGGCTCGATGAACTCCTCGAAATTCCTGCCAAAGCAGATTCGCGCGCGACCGGAGATGGTGTAGGCCGCGGTATGGGTCCGGCCGTGGTGATGCGGCTGCCCTCTCTCGTGAGGTTCGACGGTGAGGAAGCACATCCAGATCTGAGTGGCGCCGGTCGTCTCGGCGCAGATGGCCGGAACGCGCCGCATACCACGCGTCTGAGCCGTCGCGCTGGCTTCCAATGGCTTGTGAACGACGTGGACCCTGGGATCATCCTGCGCCGCTTTCTGCTTGCCAGAAGCGTTCGTCATCGTTCTATCCAGCGACCAGGCGAACACGACTTGCGCGGGTTCATCACCCGGATTGCGAATACGGTGAGGCAATCGCATTGGCGTGAAGTAGAAGTCTCCGGCAGCAACATCCGTCGCCTTCGTGAAATCCCCTCCCGTCAGAATCTGGGCACGGCCGCTGACGAGGTACGCAGCGCTCTCGGCCTCAAGCTCGTTGCCGGGCACTATTGTTTCCCCCGGAGCGACCGTGAAGACATGCATCGCGATCTTGCTTCCGGGAATCGTGTCGGGCGAAATGCCCGAACGCCGCCCGGGCACGCTGTGGACCAATATCGACCTGCTCGCATCCAATTCACTCATGACAGACTCCCGCTCATTCGTGTGACGGGGCGCGCCACATTGCTCTCCGCGCCCCACATGCTTTCAACGTAGGTTTCGAGGCGTGTTGGCGTCAGCCCGAACTGGCCCGCCCAATCCGCCGACGGCGTGTCACCCAGCGCGAGCCCGCGATACAAACCGAGATACGCCTGCTTAAGCGGATCGGCCGTCGACTTCAGCGCACGCTCGATCTGTTCGAGCGACATGTATTCGAGCGCGAGCTTTCTGTTCGTCGTTCGCTCGACGAGCTTCACCACTTCGAGCTGCGAATACGCCTCGGGTCCACCCATCGGCACCGCGCCCAGTCCCCGGGATTCGACCGCACACAGTGCCGCTACACGCGCGACGTCTGACGTGGCAACGAACCGAATGGGCTGCGCTCCATCTCCGTAAACCCGGACCCGACCTGCGTCCACCTCGAAACCAACGAGCGGGCTGAGGAACTTCTCTGGAAAATACGAAGGCAACAGAATCGTATGTTCCAGGGCGGAGCTTTCCAGCCGTCGCTCCGCCGCCCGCTTGAATCGAGCCAGTGGCGTGTCGGCGTCGATGCCTCGGCTGAAGGAAACGAAAACAACGTGACGCACGCCGTTCTGGATGCAGGCCGTGATCAGATCCTGCAGGCCGCGGCCGTCCACGGCCTCGAGTGAATCGCCTTCCCGTCGCGACAGCGTCGCGGTGGCAGTGATGATCACGGCGTTGATTCCGCGAACCACGACGTCGAGTTGGCTCGCATCCTTGAGATCGGCCACACAGAGTCGAACCCCCGCGGCGCGCAGACGTAGCGCTGCAGTCGACCGCCGGTCCCGGACCATGGCAACCACGACATGACCTGCCGCTCGCGCGGCTTCTGCGGCCAGAAACCCAAGCGTGCCGGTGGCACCGACCACGAGAATCGTCATTGCCCCACCTCTGCGCGTTCCGACATTTCGCTGTCCTCGACCTGTGCAGTCGGCTCCAGGAGCCGCCGCAGCTCCGACGGGAAATTCTCGCTGCGCAATCCGCCTGCGCTGCCGCGCCGGACCCAGAGCAGTTGCTGATGCCCGATGGCGATCTTCTCGTTCGCACCTTGCTTCCTGCGGATGAACTCGTACCGAATCCTGGCGCTGCGCTCGGTGGCCGTGATCAACCGCATCTCGACGGTGATGTCCTCGAATGGAAATGCCTCGCGCAGGTAGCTCATCTCCTCATCGA
>JBDTUL010000048.1:0-18394 GCA_040007735.1 Gammaproteobacteria bacterium
CGAGCTGGATTTCGGCCAGCCCCACCCCCAGAAACGGCACTCGCGGAGAAAGCGGGGCGGCACCGGTGAAATGGTCGTCGTAACGCTTGAGGTAGCCGACCTCTGCCGCTAGACTTCCGCGCCCTTTTCGGCGCGGCCCCGTTCCGGCCGAACACACATCGAGCGTGCCATGAAACCGTCAGTCCATCCCGAGTACAAAGAAATCGCCGTCTCCTGCACGTGCGGTAACACCTTCAAGACGAGCTCTACGCTTGGCCACGACCTGCAGGTGGAAGTGTGCTCGGCCTGCCACCCGTTCTACACGGGTAAGCAGAAGATGGTGGACACCGCCGGTCGCGTGGACAAATTCCGCAAGAAGTACGCTGCCGCTGGCGCTTCAGCCGCTGCCGCTGCTGCTGCTCCCGCTCCGGCTGCCACTCCCCGCTAGTTGATTCGCCCCGGGCGCATTCGCGCCCGGGGGTCGTCGCGCTCAGCAGACGAGCGCCGCGCCAGTTTCCATCGGACCCCCGTTGTCACTGAGCAGGCCGCAAAAGTCGCGCCTTTTGCTGCCGGAAACGGAGTCGATGTCTGAAAAATGGCCGCAGGCCGCTTTTTCCAATTAACGCAGCTCCTGTCCGCGCCGCCCGACACTCCCTTCGCATCAGGAACTTCCGTGCCAATCGTGGAATCGTATTCCATGGTCTTGCCGCGGTGTTTTTCCGCTGCCTATTGCCTGATTGCCGCTCTAGACTGGGCGGCACGGCCCCCCAGGGAGTTCTCAAGTCATGAAGCGCCAACTCGTCGTCGCCCTCGCCGCCACGCTGGCCTCGCTCGTCGTTTCCAGTTGCGCCACGAATCCCGTGACGGGCAAGCAGAACGTCGTGATGGGGACCACGCAGGGTGAGAAGGAAACCTCCCGCCGTTATTACGAGCAGATCATCCGCGCGTACGGCCTCTACGAAGACCAGGCGCTGCAGGACTACGTGAATGTAGTGGGTAAGAAAGTGGCGAAGAACAGCCACCTGCCCGACTGGGATTTCAAATTCACCGTCCTCGACGACGACTCGGTGAATGCGTTCACCACCGGCGGCGGGTACGTCTACGTCCACCGCGGTCTCCTCGCCTACATGACCACGGAAGCGGAGCTCGCCACGGTGCTGGGCCACGAGATCGGCCACGTCACTGCCCGGCATCCCGCCCGAGCCCAGACGCGCGGTGTGCTGGCCTCCGTGCTGGCCACGGGCGCAGCCATCATGACGGGCTCGGGCGCCGTCGCGCAGCTCGCAAACATCGGCGCCAGCGCCTGGATGCAGGGCTACGGCCGCGAAGCGGAGATGGAAGCGGATCGGCTCGGCCTCGAGTACGCGACGAAGACCGGCTATCGGCCCGAGGCGATGGGCGAAGTGTTCAAGGTGTTCAAGGCGCAGGAAACCTTCGAGCTCCAGCGCGCCAAGGACGAAGGTCGCGAGCCGCAGCTCTATCACGGTGTGTTCTCGTCCCACCCGGCGCCCGCCGAGCGCGAAGTGCAGGCCGCCAAGGGCGCGGCGAACATCACCACGGAACCCGAAGGCGGCTGGATCGACAACCGCGACCAGTTCCTCAAGGCCATCGACGGCATGCCGTACGGCTCGAGCCGCGCGCAGGGCATCGTCCGCGACAACCGTTTCTATCACGCGGACATGGGCATCACGCTCGCCTTCCCGCGCGGCTGGCATATCGAGAATCAGCGCGATCGCATCCTGGCCTACACCAAGAACAAGGACGCCATCATGCAGATCACCACGGCGCCGCGGGCCGAGAAGAAATCGCCGCGCGAATTCCTGCTGACCGAGCTGAAGGGTGAGTCGTTCACGCGGGGCGAGGAGCTGTCGATCAACGGCATGCAAGGTTACACCGCTGTAACTCGGCGCGGCTCACCGCTCGATGGCGGTGAAGGCCCGGTGCGCTGGGCAGTGATCTATCGCGACAAGACAGCGTTCCTGATCGGCGGCGCCAGCCGTTCCGGCACGGCGGGCCTGCCGGCGGACGATGGGTTGTTCCAGTCCTCGCTGCAGACCCTGCGCAGTCTGAAGGCTTCGGAATACCCGCTGGCGCAGCCCTATCGCATCAAGGTCATCCAGGCGACGGACAAAACGAAGCTCGACGACTACGCGAAGAACGTGCCGGTCGAGAAGTACCAGAAGGAAGAGCTGCAGCTGCTGAACGGGTTGTACCCGAACGGCAAGATTAAACCGGGGCAGTACCTGAAGGTCGTCGAGTAAGCGCCGGCGGCCGGCGCGGCGGTCGGGCGCGCGCGTTGCGCCATCCTCGTGCACGAGCTCGGTTCGTGGTGGCCGAGGCGCGCCTGCCTTGATTTCAGCGTACTAGCCATGTAACCCTCACATTGCCCGCGCAGTCTCCACCCGCCGCGGGCCCCCCGAGGAAACGTCAAGGCGAACGAGCCCCGCATGAGCGACACGAAGTTCGAGTTGCTGGATAAGGTGTCCGGCAAGAAGACAGATCTCAACGTCCGACAGGGCACCATCGGCCCGTCCGTTGTCGATATCGCTTCAATCAACAAAGATCTCGGTGTTTTCACGTACGACCCGGGCTTCGGGCTGACAGCGGCCACCGACAGCCGCATCACCTACATCGACGGCGATGCCGGTGTGCTCCTGTATCGCGGCTACCCCATCGAGCAGCTCGCCGAGAAGAGCACGTTCATGGAGGTGTCGTATCTGCTGCTCCACGGCGACCTGCCGAACAAGAAGCAGCAGGAAGAATTCAGCGCCAGCATCCGTCATCACACGATGATCAACGAGACGCTGCTGCGGTTCTTCAACGGCTTTCACCATAACGCTCACCCGATGGCGATGGTGTCCGCCGTGGTGGCGTCGATGTCGGCGTTCTATCACGACACGATGGACATCTATAACCCGCGCCAGCGCGAGATCTTCTCGCACCGGATCGTGGCCAAGATTCCCACCATCGCGGCCGCCGCCCACAAGCATTCACTCGGCCAGCCTTTCGTCTATCCGCGGAACGATCTCGACTACTGCAGCAACATGCTGCACATGTTCTTCGCCGTGCCCTGCGAGCCGTACGCGCTCGACCCGGTCGCTGCGCAGGCGCTCGATCTGTTGTTCATCCTGCATGCGGATCACGAGCAGAACGCCAGCACGTCCACCGTTCGTCTCGCCGGCAGCACGGGTGCGAACCCGTACGCCGCTATCTCCGCGGGCGTCTCCGCCCTGTGGGGCCCGGCACACGGCGGCGCCAACGAAGCGGTGCTCGCCATGCTGGAGCAGATCGGCACCGTCGAGAACATTCCCAAATACCTCGACATGGCCAAGGACAAATCGAGCCACTTCCGGCTCATGGGTTTTGGCCATCGCGTCTACAAGAACTTCGACCCGCGCGCGAAGATCATCCGCGCCATGTGCCACAAGGTGCTCGCGCAGCTCGGCAGCTCCAGCAACCCGCTGTTCGAGCTGGCGCTGCGACTCGAGGAAATCGCGCTCAAGGACGAATACTTCGTCTCGCGCAAGCTCTACCCGAACGTCGATTTCTACTCGGGCATCATCTACAGCGCGCTCGGCATTCCGCGCTCGATGTTCACCGTCATGTTCGCCATCGCCCGCACCGTAGGCTGGGTGGCCCACTGGCAGGAAATGATCTCCGACCCGCAGATGCGCATCGGGCGCCCGCGCCAGCTCTACACCGGCCCGAAGCGGCGGGACTACATCGAACTGGCGAAGCGGGCCTGAGCGTCCGCGCCGAGGCTCTTCAGCTCTTGAGAAGAGCCTCGAGCTCACCCACGTCAGCGCGCCGCATGGGTTTCCCGTCTACGGGGCTCACGGGCGCCTGCCGAATCCCATCCGTAGGGAACACGGTCGCCTCGATCGGCTGGTCGTCAATCTCGAAGCTCAACCCCGGGTAGGCGAGCACACGCTCGGCGTTCATCTTCACGCGGCGTTCCGTCACCTCGTGGGGAATGCCCGCATCCATCAGCTTGATGGCAACGGTCTCCGCCCGATCCGCGAACAGATGAATCTGAACCTCGGAGTGCTCCGTGGCCGTGCCGCTCAGCACCGGCCCTACCAGGCGCGGCTCGAACTCCCGCAAGGCTCGCATGGCTTCCAGTGCGACCTGTCGCTGCGCGTATAGGGTCTCCACGTGCGTGTCGCCGCCGAAGAGCCGTTGATATTCAACGAGCGCTTCTTCGATCTCCACGTTCCTGGGCAGGACGGCGTTGTCCGTGACTCCGAATCGCTCCGCCGCCTTGCGTTTGGCGGACAGGAAGTCACGGATGCCGTGCTCGGCCATGACGCGCGCGGCTTCCTGGGCCAGGGCACGTCGCAGATTCTCCGTTCGCACCGGGTGTCGCTTCGCCATCGCTTGTCTCAACTCGTCGCCGAGCGGGCTCGAGGCCCAGGCTGGCTCGCCGGCAGCCAGGCTCATCAGAAGATCGGGTCGCCTCCACCGGCGTCACTCGGGCCGTTGCTGGTGGGGCCTTCACTCGTCGTCTCGCTGCCGCCTCCGGGCAGGTGATCGGTCATGAAGGTTTCCAGAATCGCATCCGGATTCTCGCCGCTGGCGAGCATGCCTGTATCGGCGGCGATACGCAGCGTCACCAGGCCGTCAGGCATCGGGCGGCGTTCCTGAGGTACGCCTCGTAGCGCCTCGCGCATGAAATGCATCCAGATGGGCAGTGCGGTCTTCGCGCCTTCTTCGGACTCACCGAGTGACTTCTCCTGGTCGAACCCCACCCACACCGTGCTCACGAGATTCTGCGTGAAGCCGTTGAACCAGGTGTCCTTCGCCTCATTCGTGGTGCCGGTCTTGCCCGCGAGGTCGTTGCGGCCCAGTGCCATGGCGCGGCGGCCCGTGCCGCGGCGAATGACGTCGCCCATCATGTCCGTCATCAGCCATGCATTCTGTGGAGTGATGACACGCTCAGCAATCTGCGCAGCAGGCAACGAGCCGCGGCCACCACGAAGCGAATCTGCTTCGCTCAGGCGCTCGGGACCACCGCCCGTGCCAACGAAATCACCGAGGTCGACGGCACGCTCGCAGTCTTTGCACACCACGCGAGGCGCAGCCCGATAGACCACTTCGCCAGCTGCATTCTCGATGCGGTCGATGAAGTACGGCTGCACGCGGAAGCCACCGTTCGCGAACGTGGCGTAGCCCGTGGCGATCTGAAGCGGTGTCGCCTGCACGGTGCCGAGCGCCAGCGTGAGATTGTTCGGCAGCTCGGCCTTGGTGAACCCGAAGCGCGTGATGTAGTCGATCGAAGTTGCGGTGCCCATGGCGCGCAGCAGCCGAATCGAAACCAGGTTGCGGGATTTGTACAACGCTTCGCGCAGCCGAGTGGGGCCGCTGAACTGACCGCTCGAGTTCTCGGGGCGCCACGAGGTCTCCATGCCGTTGCCTTCCAGCACGATGGGGGCATCCAGCAGCACCGAGGCTGGCGTGAAGCCATTCTCCAGCGCGGCGGAATAGAGGAATGGCTTGAACCCCGACCCAGGAAGGCGCTTCGCCTGCGTGACACGATTGTATTTGTTGGAGAAGTAGTCGAAGCCGCCCACGAGCGCGACGATGCCGCCATCGTTCGGGTCCAGTGAGACGAGCGCGCTCTGCGCCTCAGGCACCTGTGCCAGCTGGGCGGAGCCTTTGTTATCGGTGACCACGTACACGACATCGCCCGGCGCCACGATCTCGGAGGCGAGCTTCGGCGCGGGGGAGTCGGGTTTGCGTGCCCAGGACAGGCCGTCCCAGGAAATCTGCGCGAAGTTGCGCGCCTTCACGAACACGCGCACGGAGCGGTCCGCTACGGACACGACCACTGCCGGAATGAGCATGCCCACACTCGAATACTCATCGAGCAGCCCTTCGAACTGCGGGGCAAGCTTGCGGTCTGCAACTTCCGCGTGGCCCACAGGGCCGCGCCAGCCGTGGCGGCGGTCGTATTCAACAAGGCCGATGCGCACGGCACGATTGGCCGCGGTCTGCAACCGGCCGTCTATGGTGGTGAACACCTTGTAGCCCGCTGCCTCGGCCGCGGCGCCAAAACGAGTGCGCACATCCAGGCGTGCCATCTCCGCAACAAAAGGAGCTTCAACTGCAAACAGCGGCGCGTGCGCGCGCGCGATTACGGTTTCGGCAGCTGCGGTCCTGTAAGCGTCTTCGTCTATGAAACCGAGCTTGCGCATGCGATTCAGCACATACCCGCGCCGCGCCTGGGCGAGCTCCGGGTTCGTGATGGGGTTGTAGCGCGAGGGGGCCTGCGGCACGCCGGCAAGGGTTGCCGTTTCAGAGACCGACAGCTCTTCGAGTGGCTTGCCGAAGAACGTTTCCGATGCGGCGGCGACGCCATAAGAGCGCTGCCCGAAATAGATGACGTTGAGATAGAGGCCGAGAATCTCCTGCTTCGAGAACTCGCGCTCCATGCGCCACGTGACGAATAGCTCTGCAAGCTTGCGCCGCCACGTCTTATCGAGGGTCAGGAACATGTTCCGGGCGGCCTGCTGCGTGATGGTGCTGGCGCCCTGCGATTTCTCGGCGGACACCAGGTTCACGAACACCGCGCGCAGGATGCCCAGGTAGTCCACGCCGCTGTGGGTGAAGAACTGGTCGTCTTCCGCCGCAAGGAACGCTTCTCGTACGAGCTTCGGAATCTGCTCGTAGGTCACGGGGATACGACGTTGCTCCCCGATCTGGGCGATCAGCTCGCCGCTTGCCGTGAAGATGCGCAACGGCACCTGCATTTCCACCGTTCGCATCGTCTCCACCGACGGAAGCGAGGGCGACATGTAGACAAAACTACACGCCAGCGCATACGCGCCGAAAAGTGTGAGGAGCATCACACTGACTATTCCAAGGGAGATCAACCGAATGTATTTCCGTTTCACAGATTGCCACTCTGCCTGCTTGCGCTAGTTCTGACCGCTATGCATAGTAGCCCGCGTTTCAAAGCAAACTCACCGAAAGGTGGGGACGCAAAGCCTCCGGTCTACGGGCACTGTGCCTACGACAGCGGGGTTGCCGGCAAGAACGTTCTGACCCTCTCCACGCCCTGGGCCAACCTACGGACCCGGTGGCGGGGAATACGTTCACGCCGCCTCCCTCTCTCGTGTCGCACGCTCGCCCCCGAGAGAAGTCGAGCAAGTTTTGGGTTTCCATTTTTTGTTGAATTTTGGCGCACTGTGTCGCGTCATTAGTCTCGAGGCGAGCTTACGATCGTGAGAGCACCAACAGATCAGGCGGAGCACGCCGCTAAACCGGCCCATCCGTGAGCGTTCTTACGTTCAATTTAACTTTGCGCTGTTATATAGTGACGTCCAAATTAACGCGGGGCGAGCGCTTTCGAGCGTATGTCATTGAAAAGGAAATAAAAAATGTTCCTGCTCAAGCGTAAGTATCGTCCACTCCTTGGTCTCGATATCACGACCTCCTCGGTGAAGCTCATCGAGTTGGTGGAGTCGGGCGGGCAGTATCGGGTCGAGGCTTACGCAGCGGAGCCCACTCCGCAGAATGCCATCAACGAAAAAGCTGTTGTCGACGCGGAAGCGGTCGGCGAGGCCATTCGTCGCGCGGTCAAACGCGCGGGCGCCAAGAGCAGTGAAGTCGCCGTTGCCATCAGTGGCGACGCGGCCATCACTAAAGTCATCCAGATGCCTCGGAGTCTCCGTGCCAGCGATCTCGAGTCGCAGGTGGAGCTCCAGGCGGATCAATACATCCCCTTTCCGATGGACGAAGTGAGCTACGACTTCGAAGTGCTCGGTCCATCCGAAAAGGATCCAGACACGAACGACGTGCTGCTCGTCGCGACGCGCACCGAGAACGTCGAGCAGCGTCAGGCCGCTGTGAAGGCTGCCGGGCTCACCGCGAAGATCGTCGATGTAGAAGCGTTCGCTCTCGAGAACGCCTGCAAGCTGATGACGCACCAGATGCCAGACGGGGGTATCGACCGCACGATTGCGGTGGTGGACTTCGGCGCGAGCAGCACCACCTTCAGCGTGCTGCGCAATTTGAAAGTGGTCTACACGCGGGATTTCGCGTTCGGCGGGCAGCAGCTCACCGAGGAAATCATGCGCACGTACGGCCTCTCGATGGAAGAAGCCGGCCGCGCCAAGAAAGAAGGCGGCCTGCCGGGTAACTACCAGTCCGAAGTGCTCGACCCGTTCATCGATGACATGACCCAGCAGGTGAGCCGCTCCCTGCAGTTCTATCTCGCCTCGGGCTCGGGCCGCGAACAGCCGGAAAAGATTCTGGTGTGTGGCGGTTGCGCCAACATCCCGGGTGTCGCCGACGTCATTTCGAGCCGGGTAGGCATCTCGGCCGAGAAGGGCGATCCGCTCGGTCAGATGAAACTCTCGTCGCGTGCCAAAGCGCAGGCCGTGCAGCGCGACGCCACCGCCCTACTGACCGCCTGTGGTCTCGCTCTGCGGAGCTTCGACTGACATGCCACGCATAAATCTACTTCCCTGGCGTGAAGAACAGCGCACCGAGCGCAAGCTCGGTTTCATGGTCGCCCTTGGCGGCGGAACGCTGGCGGCGCTGCTCGCTGCTGGCGGTGCCTATCTCATGTTCGGCTCCATGATCGACGCGCAGGATGGCCGCAACGAAATGCTGCGCGCAGAGATCAAGCACCTCGACAAGCAGATCGAGGAAATCAACAACCTCGAGAGCTCCAAGCAGAAATTCATCGCGCGCATGGAGATCATCGAAAAGCTCCAGCGCTCGCGCCCCGAGATCGTCCATCTGTTCGACGAGATCGCACGCCAGCTTCCGGAAGGCGTGTACCTCACCGGTGTGAAGCAGCAGGCCAAGCGCATCAAGTTCGACGGCGTCGCCCAATCGAGCACGCGCGTGTCTACCTTCATGCGCAATCTCGACAGCTCCGACTGGATGAAGAATCCCGAACTGGAAGTGGTCGAGACGAAGACAGGTCAAGGTGTGGGCTCGAGCTTCACCCTGTTTGCCGACCAGGTGAACGCTCCTTCTGCCGCGAGCGATGATGAGCCCAAGGTCTCTCCGCGTAACAAGCTCGCCAGCCGAGGGCGCACGCCATGAATCTGGTCGAAGAGCTTCAATCGCTCGATCCGCGCGACCCCGGCCGCTGGCCGTTGCCGATTCGTATCGGGGCGGTAGGAATCTGGTTCGTCGTGCTCGCGCTGGTCCTCTCGTATTTCCTGGTCTGGCAGAGCCAGAAGCCCGAGCTCGAGCGCCGGCAAAGCGAGGAGCAGGGTCTTCGCGACGAGTTCCGCAAGAAGCACGCCAAGGCTGTGAATCTCGAGGTGTACAAGTCGCAGCTGAAGGACATCGAACGGTCCTTCGGGGCGCTGCTGCGCCAGTTGCCCGGTCGCACGGAAGTGCCAAACCTCCTGGTCGATATCTCGCAGACTGGCCTTGCCGCCGGCCTCGACGAGAAGCTGTTCCAGCCCGCCGCTGAGCAGAAGAAAGATTTCTACGCGGAGCTGCCCATCAAGATTCGTCTTTCGGGCAGCTACCACGAGTTCGGCGAGTTCGTGAGTGGCATCGCGGCCCTGCCGCGCATCGTCACCCTCCATGACATCGAGATAAAGCCGGTGTCCGGAAAGGACGGCGGTTACGACAACCTCACGCTCGACATCACGGCGAAGACGTACCGATACCTCGATGAAGAGGAACTCGCCGCCTCCGAAGCCGACAAGCGCAAGGATGCGGTAAAGCGCCGCCCCAAGTAAGGGTACGGCAGCAGCTGTCTTTCAATCGGGTGGTCTAAATGCAAGCGAAAGGTAATCGTCTAGGTTTCTGCGCCGCGCTCGGCTGCTCGCTGCTCGCTGCAGCGCTCAGCGCGTGCTCGAGTGCCGACGATGAGCTGTCGCGGTTCATCGAGGATACGAAGAAAGAGCCGGGCGGCCGTGTCGAACCGTTGCCCGAAGTGAAGCCGTACGAGACGTTCGTTTATTCCGCGACGAGCGTTCGCTCGCCGTTCACGCCGGCGACGCCTGGTGGCGGCCCTGGTGGGCCGGGCCTGCGTCCGGATCAGAAACGCAACCGTGAATTCCTCGAGCAGTTCCCGCTCGACACGCTGCAGATGGTGGGCACGCTGAAACTCGGCGGCTCGAACTACGCCCTCGTGCAGACGAAAGACAAGCTTGTGCATCGCGTGGTGGTGGGTAATTACCTCGGCCAGGCCGACGGCAAGATCACCGATATCACGCCCTCGAAGGTCTCAGTGATTGAAATCGTTCCCGACGGCCTCGGCGGTTATATCGAGCGTCCCGCCGCGCTCGGCCTTACCGAGTAGACGTTTGGAGAGCAGGGAGTTTTAGAGAATGAAATCGCACAGCCCGATGAATCGGATCCTTGGCGCGGCCGTATGGCTCGCCGCAACATGCTTGCTTGGCACGTTTGCGAGCGCTCCTGCGCGCGCTGCGGACCCTGCCACTAAACTGCAGGCGATCGACGTGCAGACTCTGCCCGGTCAGCAACTGCAGCTCACCCTGCGGTTGTCGGGCCCGGCCACGGAGCCGCTGTCCTTCACCATCGACAATCCCGCGCGCATTTCCTTCGACTTGCCGAACACCGCGCTGGCACTGCCTTCGCGGCGCATCGAAGTGAAAGCGCAGGGCCTGGACACGATCCTGGCGGCGGAAGCCAAGGACCGTACGCGCCTCGTTCTGAATCTCGACCGCCTGGTGCCGTATGAAACGCGCCTGGACGGTAACAACATCGTCGTGACCCTCGGCTCGGTGAACCCGCAGGTTGCCAGCACCGGCAATGCGGCCCGCGCCGCCGAGGCCAGTGCCGCCTCCGCCTCCTCAGCGCCCGTTGCACGCGCCATCCGCGCCATCGACTTCCGCCGTGGCACCGATGGTGCCGGTCGCGTGGTCGTGAAGCTCACGGACCCGCGCACGCAGATCAATCAGCGCCAACTCGGCAACCAGATCGTTGTCGACTTCGCGGGCACGGAGCTGCCTAAGAACCTCATGCGCCGTTTCGACGCTACGGACTTCGGCACGCCGATCGCCTCGTTCGACGTCGTCCGCTCCGGCAACGACACGCGCATTCTCATCAATGCCAACGGCGACTACGAGCACCTCGCTTACCAGTCGGACGACCAGTACGTCATCGAAATCCAGCCGGCCCGTAAGGCCGTTGCCGCAGCCGACGAGAAGCCGGTGTATGTGGGCGAGCGCCTCACGCTGAATTTCCAGGACATCGAAACCCGCGCGGTGCTGCAGCTTCTGGCGGACGCCAGCGGCCAGAACATCGTGGTCAGCGATTCGGTGAAGGGCAGCGTGACGCTGCGCTTGCAGAACGTGCCGTGGGATCAGGCCCTCGACATCGTGCTGCGTACCAAGGGTCTCGACAAGCGCAAGCAGGACAACGTGATCATCGTCGCGCCGTCCGAAGAGCTGGCGTCGCGTGAGAAGGCGGACCTCGCCGCGCGCAAGGACATCCAGGAACTGGCCCCGCTTCGCTCCGAGTTCGTGCAGGTGAACTACGCGAAGGCGGCGGATATGGCCGAACTCATCAAGTCGCAGGGTGGCTCGCTGCTGTCAGCACGCGGTGCCGTCGCCGTGGACGAGCGCACTAACACGCTGCTGCTGCAGGACACGGCTGATCGTCTCGCCGACATCCGCCGCCTCGTTTCGACACTCGACATTCCGATCCGCCAGGTGCTGATAGAAGCCCGCATCGTCATCGTGAACGACGACTTTTCGCGCGAGCTCGGCGTTCGTGCCGGCTACACGGGCATTCAGCGTAACGGCAACGATGGCGCGGTCATCGTTGGTGGTAGCGCTGCTGGCGTCGACACGAGCCTCTCGTCAGCCATCGACAACCTTGGCTCCAGCGGCACGATCCGCCCGGTGGCGGTGCCGGTAGGTGCGGCTGGGTCGAATCGCTACAACGTGAATCTGCCGGTGCTGAGCCCGGCCGGCCGCATCGCCTTCGCGGTGCTCGGCTCGGACTACATCGTGGATCTGGAGCTTTCCGCCGCGCAGGCCGAAGGCCGGGGTGAGATCAAGTCTTCGCCACACGTCATCACCGCGAACCAGAAAGAGGCCAGCATCGAGCAGGGCGTGGAAATTCCCTACCAGCAGGCCGCGTCGAGCGGTGCCACCACGGTGGAATTCAAGAAGGCCGTGCTGTCCCTGAAGGTCACTCCGCAGATTACGCCGGACAATCGCATCATTCTCGATCTCAACGTGAAGAAGGACAGTGTCGGCTCGGTGATCGTCACCAGCGGCGGTGTCGGCGTGCCCTCGATCGACACGCGCGAAATTTCCACGCAGGTGCTCGTGAACGATGGTCAGACCGTCGTGCTCGGCGGCATCCTGGAGACCGAAGAGCGTAAGGACGAAACCAAGGTGCCGTACCTCGGTGACGTGCCGGTGCTCGGGCGCTTGTTCAAGACCACGCGCCGGACCAACAACAAGGACGAATTGTTGATCTTCGTAACGCCGAAGATTCTTCACGAGGGCGTCAACGTCTACTAGTCGGACGGCTCGATGAACCCCATCAGGGGGCGCTGGCGTGAGCCGCGCCCCCTTTTCGTTTGGACAAAGTTTGCTGCAGCGCACGGAAAGGCCCTGAGAGCTGGCGCATCCTAACGACATAGAACACTGAGGTTTGAAAACCTCAGTGACTCAGGGACGAACGCTCGGCCGGCAGGGCCGATTGTTGACAGGGACGACAGCAGGGAAGATCGACAGGGATGACTTACATGGATGTAGCGAGGGATGCGCGCCGCTGATTTTCGTCATACCGACGATTCTCAAACACAAACCAGTTTCTTTTGATCGGAAGGCTTTCCGGTCGTCTAACCCTATGGAATGGAGTTATGCGTAAATTCTTCTCAGCCGTTGCCCTGGCAACATTCGCTCTCGCGGCCGCCGGTTGCGGCGGTGGCGGAGACAGCAAATTCACTGATGACGGCGGCTCCGGCGGAGGGCCGGGCGTCGGCGGCGCGGCCTCCATGGGCCACCCGGCAGGCACGACGTTCAACGCCGGCAGCATGGGCATCTCGAGTGCAACGCTGGCGGCGGGCGGTGCGACGAGCCTTCAGGTCGCCATTCAAAAGGCGGATGGAACGCTCTATACCGACTCTGTGTCCGTCACGTTCAATTCGAGCTGTGCTGCGCAAGGTCGCGCCACGATCCAGTCGCCTGTGATCACGACAAGCGGTATCGCAAGTACGACGTACGCAGCACAAGGTTGCAGCGGAGACGACGTGATCACGGCGACCGCGACGATTAGCGGCAAGCAGCTCACTTCGACCGGCACGGTCAAGGTGGCCAGTGCTGCGATTGGCTCCATCGAATTCGTCTCGGCAACACCGACGAACGTTGGTTTGCAGGGGACCGGAGGCGCCGGTCGGCAGGAGACGTCCACAGTGGTCTTCCGCGTAGTCGATTCTTCTGGTGGCGCTCGCGCGGATGCGGATGTCACGTTTAGCCTGGACAGTACTGTCGGCGGCATAAGCCTCACACCCACGTCAGCACGCAGTGACGCGAACGGGCGTGTTCAGACCATCGTCAACGCCGGTACGGTCGCGACGACCGCAACCGTTACGGCGCGCATTGCCAGCCCGGCAATCTCTACGCAGTCGAGTCAGCTCACGATCACGACTGGCATTCCGGACGCGGATAGCTTCTCGGTGGCCGTTGCGTGCCACAACGTCGAGGCGTGGGAGTACGAGGGCGTGGTTGTTCCGGTGACGGCTCGCCTGTCGGACCGGTTCAACAATCCGCCTCCGGATGGCACCGCGGTGACCTTCCGTGCGGAGGGCGGTAGCATCGTGGGCCAGTGTCCGGGCGGCACTGTCGCCACGGCCAAGGAGGGCGGAGTTTGCGGCACGAACTGGCGGAGTTCGGCGCCGCGGCCGGCGGATGGCCGTGTAACGATCCTGGCCACCACCACCGGCGAGGAGTCGTTCACCGACGTCAGCACCGACGGCCTGTTCACGAGCCTCGACGGCTTCAGACTCGTCGATGAGCCCGGCAAGCTGGCGCAGGACCTCGGCGAGCCATACCTGGATGAAAACGAGAATGGCCAGTACGACGTTAACGAGCCGTTCTTCGATTTCTTCAACCAGGGCGGCGATGCCGGCGTGCGCAACGGACCGGATGGCAAGTTCAACGGCCTGCTGTGCCAGGACGCGGCGCGCTGCGATCCGGCGAAGAAGTCTGCCGGCATTGGCGCATCGAACGTCATCATCATGTCGGGCAGCGCGCCGGATGCCGTCGAGGCCAGTCTGCTGGCCGACTCGAGCCATACCCCCATCGCCACAATCGATGTCCCGTCTAGCACCGCTACGACGGTCAGCTTCTTCGTCCACGACCAGAACGGCAATCCCATGCCGTCGGGCACGACGGTTTCGGGAGCGGCGACGGGCGGCCGGACGGTGCCGGCACCGACGAGTTCCATCGTCCCGTGTACGGACATCGGGGCGTACCGCCGTAAGGAAGGTACCACCGTGTTCACGTTCACGATCGTGGCCGGCGCAACCGTTACACCCGGCGGGAAATTCACGCTGCAGGTGAGTACGCCAGGGCCGGGGAACGGTCCTGCGGGAACCATCACCAACATCGCGTTCCCCTTCAACTAGGGCGCGCTTCACGCAGGACCTCGCGACGCGCGAGTGTCGCTTCGATTCGCGGCCGCCTTCGGGCGGCCGCTTTCTTTCGGTATGCTGCCCGGCGCATATGCTCGGCACGCGCAACGTATTCCTCATTGGCCCCATGGGCTCCGGCAAGACTGCCGTGGGCAAGTACCTCGCTCGCCTGTTGCGTGCCCCCTTCTACGACAGCGATGCGGAGATCGAGCGTCGCACCGGCGTCGATATTCCCTACATCTTCGAGAAGGAAGGCGAACCAGGCTTCCGCGAACGGGAGCGTGAGACCCTCGAAGTGTTGACGCTGGCAGAGCCCATGGTGCTGGCGACCGGCGGCGGGGCCGTGCTGCGGCCGGAAAACCGGGTCTACCTTTCGAGCCGCGGCTTCGTCGTGTACCTGAAAACCTCCGTCTCACAGCAAGCGCATCGGGTTCGGCACGCCCGCAACCGGCCTCTTCTGAACAATGTGGATGCCGCCGCGAAACTCGAGCAACTCATGGTCGAGCGCGCGCCGCTCTACACCGAGATCGCGGATGTCACGGTCAACACCGATGGCCGGCGAGTCCGCAGCGTGGCAGAGGAAATCATCCTGTCCCTGGACTACTCCGCACCGCGCCCCCCTGGCTGAGAGCGCCGCGCCCCGGGCCGCTGGGCGGCACGCCCGTATATACTGCTCCAGGCGCGCACATTCTCTTGCGCGGCAAAGACATGCACGTGAACACATTGAGGGTTGAACTTGGCAGTCGCAGCTACCCGATTCTGATCGGCGCGGGACTGCTTTCACGCGCCGAGCTGCTTGCGGCACAGGTACCGGGGCGGGATGTCCTGCTGGTGACCAACACTACGGTCGGCCCGCTCTATTCCGCCGCGCTCAAGCAGGGCCTGGGCGAGCGACGCATCGTCGAAGTAACGCTGCCCGACGGCGAGTCTCACAAGACGCTCGCCACCGTTTCCCGCGTGCTGGACGTGCTGGTCGCGAACCGATTTGCCCGGGACGGCACGGTGGTGGCGCTCGGCGGAGGTGTCGTGGGTGACATGGCGGGCTTTGCCGCGGCCAGCTATCAGCGCGGCATTGCTTACGTGCAAGTGCCGACTAC
Source organism: Gammaproteobacteria bacterium (assembly GCA_040007735.1). GTDB lineage: Bacteria > Pseudomonadota > Gammaproteobacteria > Steroidobacterales > Steroidobacteraceae > JADGHX01. The sequence continues at coordinate 15,667 of JBDTUL010000048.1, forward strand.
GTTGCTGGCGCAGGTGGATTCGTCTGTCGGCGGCAAGACGGGCGTGAATCATCCGGGCGGGAAAAATCTGATCGGCGCGTTCCACCAGCCAAGCGCCGTCATCGCGGACACCGACACGTTGAAGACCTTGCCGGACCGCGAGCTGCGCGCCGGGCTGGCCGAAGTCATCAAGTACGGGCTGATCAGCGACGCACCGCTCTTCGCCTGGCTCGAGCAGAACGTTGAAAAGCTGCTCGCGCACGATGCTGAGGCGCTCACTCACGTGATCCGCAGGTCATGTGAAATCAAGGCGGAAATCGTCGGGCGGGACGAGCGGGAGCAGGGTGACCGGGCGCTGCTGAACCTCGGCCACACGTTCGGTCACGCCCTCGAATCCACGACGGGATATACGAAGTGGCTGCATGGGGAGGCGGTCGGCGCCGGACTGCTGATGGCCGCAACCATGTCGCGCGAAGCCGGAATGATGACGAGCGAGAACGTCGACCGGCTGCGCGGGTTGCTGGAGCGCACGGGCCTTCCCACCGAGGCGCGCGATGTGCGGGCGGACACCGTGATGGAGAACATGCGCATCGACAAAAAAGTGAAGAGCGGGCGCATCCGGCTCGTACTGCTGCGGTCGATCGGCGCGTCCTTCGTGACGGCCGACTATCCCGACGCGGCCCTTCGGCGAACGCTCGAGGCCCATCTCGGATAACTCAGTGAACGACGTCGACAGAGGCCCGGATTTCCTTGCGCCCTTCGCTGCGCACGAAGCCCTGTCACGCGGCCGGCGTCATCCGGAACCGCCGCCCGAATTCCGCAGCGAGTTCCAGCGGGATCGCGATCGCATCATCCACTCCAATGCTTTCCGGCGCCTCGTCTACAAGACCCAGGTGTTCGTGAATCACGAAGGGGATTTGTACAGAACGCGAATTACGCATTCGATGGAAGTGGCGCAGATCGCGCGGTCGATCGCGCGAGCGTTGCGCTTGAATGAGCCGTTGATCGAGGCGATCAGTCTGGCCCACGACTTGGGACATACGCCGTTCGGCCACGCGGGCCAGGACGCGTTGAATACCTGCATGCGCAAGTTCGGGGGCTTCGAGCACAACCTGCAGTCGCTGCGGGTCGTTGATCAGCTGGAAGAGCGATACGCCGAGTTCCCGGGGCTGAACCTCACGTTCGAGTGTCGCGAAGGCATTCTGAAACACTGCTCGATGCGCAACGCGAAGGCGCTGGATGATGTGGGCGAGCGCTTTCTGAAGCGCCGGCAACCCAGCCTGGAAGCGCAGATCGCGAATCTGGCGGACGAAATCGCGTACAACAATCATGATGTCGATGATGGCTTGCGCGCCGGCCTCATCGACATTGCGGGCTTATGCGACGTGCGCTTATTCCGCCGACAGTACGACGCCGTGACGCGGCAATATCCTGATCTCGGCGAACGCCGGCTGGTGCACGAAGTCATACGTCGCATGATCAATTTCGTGGTGGTGGACCTGATTCGCACGACCCTCGGCCTGCTCGAGGCAGCCGGCCCGACTTCGATCGACGACGTGCGTCGACGCGCCAAGCCGCTCGCTGCGATGAGCGCGGACACGCGCGCCGAGCACCTCGAGCTGAAGAAATTCCTCAACGAACACGTGTACCGCCACTACAAAGTGCTTCGCATGACGGCGAAAGCCCGCCGCGTGATCACCGCGCTGTTCGAAACGTTTATGAGCGACGTGAACCTCATGCCCACGGAACATCGTGATGCCGCGCGTCGGGCCAAAGAGAGTAACGGCAAGGCGGGGTGCGCTCGCGCGGTAGCCGACTACATCGCCGGAATGACGGACCGGTACGCGATTCTCGAGCACCGTCGCCTTTTTGATCCGGGGGAGAGGATGTGAGGGGGCAATCGAAACAGCAGGAGCGTGATGCTTTGGCTATGTCGACTGAGCGCGACTCAACTGCGCTTGTTGCCAGCATGAGGCCCTACGCGCGCCGAACGATTACCCTTGGCACGGTGGTCCAGATCGAGAACAGCAATGGCACCAACTTCAGCATCTAGAGCGCAGCTTCTGCACGCACTCCGGCGCGTGCTTCGTCCAGTGATCAAAGTGCTCATCCGGGCTGGAGTCCGCTTCGACGAGTTTTCCGAGCTGGCGCGAGGAGTTTATGTGGAGAGCGCACTTCGCGATGGCATTGAGCATGTTGCGAAGCCCTCGCGTTCCAGGGTATCGATGGCTACTGGCGTCTCTCGCCACCAGGTTGACTACTACATAGAGAACGAAGGGGCGCTGCCATCCGCAGATCCGACTCTTACTAACATCCTCACCGAAGTCCTCCAGAAGTGGCACACGGATCCTCAGTACGTAGGGCCTTATGGAATTCCACTAGAGCTCGAATTCGAGGTTCCGGGCCAAGGGCGCTGCATTCGAAACCTCGTCTCGATGGTTGATTCAAAGGTAAGCGCGGGAATTGTTTTAGAGGAGTTGATCGGCGTCGGATCTGTTACTTACTCCGGCGAGAAGCACTTCAGGGCTACGTCGCGATATTTCATGATGCCCGAGCCGATGTCGGCGCCCCAAATAGAGTACTTCGGCAACACGTTGACCCGATTGACCGAAACCCTCGAGTTCAATATGAATCCTCAGAACTCGACCAAACGGTTGGAGCGGTTTGTCGTCGCGGATAAAGGGCTTCCTGCCGACGTCGTACCAAAGTTCGAAGCCTATGCCAGAGATCGAGCCACTGAGCTGCTCCT
>JBDTUL010000049.1:0-18347 GCA_040007735.1 Gammaproteobacteria bacterium
ACGATTCCGACAGCACCAAGCGCGACGAAGGCGTTGCGCCAGCTATACGTGGCCGCGATCGATGCACCGAATGCAACACCCAGCGCTTGTCCCAGCGGCGGGCCGAAGTTGTAGAGCCCGAGCGCCGTTCCGCGGCGGCCCGGAGGAAAGCAGTCTGAGATGATCGCGTAGGAGGGCGGCACGCCACCCGCCTCGCCAATCCCGACCGTCATGCGCGCGAGGACGAGTTGCGGATAGGTGGAGGTGAACCCGCACGCGACTGTCGCCGCGCTCCAGAGGGCGCAGGCGAAGGACACCACGCGAACCCGGTTGGTCCGATCCGCCAGCCACGCAACTGGAATGGAGATCAGGCAGTAGAACAGCGCGAAGTAGAGACCGCTGATGCGCCCCAGCTGGCCGTCCGTCACCTGCAAATCGTCCTGGATTGGCTTGGCGAGAATCGAGAGCAGCTGCCGATCCAGGAAGTTCAGCACATAGACGAAGCACAGCATCCCGAGCACGAACCAGGCTTGCGTGCCGGGCTCACCATGGCCGGCCGCTAGAGTCGCGGCCGGCACAGCAGGTGAGGTCCGAACAAACGCCACAGTCGACTTTTCCAATCGACTAGAAGTCGTAGTTGAGCCGCAGCCCGACCGTGCGCGGTCGCATCGTGCCGAAGCGGCTGGCGAGGAACGCCTCTGGGTGAATGTACGTGACCGAGTCGTCGTCGAACAGATTCTCGACGTAGGCGGTCGCGGTGAGCTGGCGCAACGTCGCTCCGAGCGAGAGGTTCACGTTGTTGTAGCTGTCGGTGTAACCGTAGGTCGGGCTGATGCGGCTCGGCGCTCCGGCCACCCGTGGGAAAGAGCTTGGGAATGAGTCGACATGCTGAAAGCCGGCCGTGAAGAGCCCCTTGGCGCTCGAGGGGAGCTTGAAGCCGTAACTCATGAACACTGCGCCCTGGAATTTCGGCGCAGCCAGCCGGGCGTCGGGCACCGCGCCCGAGATCGCCGCCTCGCTCGGCGACAGCTCCGTCACGTGGGCATCGTTGAACGAGCCACTAAGCCCGAACGTCAGATCGGTGATCGGCGTCGCCGAGATCTCGAACTCGAAACCCTTGCTGCGCGCGGCCCCGATGTTGGTGGCGAACTGCACGGAGTCGGAGGTTCTGTTCGCCTGCACCTGGATGTCGCTCCAGTCGATCCAGTAGAGCGCGACGTTCGCGGCCAGACGGCCGCCGAGCCAGCGGCCCTTGGCGCCGAGCTCATAGTTCTTGAGTTTGTCGGTATCGGCGCCGAACGGAATGATCAGGTCGTTCGGGTCCACCACGCTCGACCGGCCCGCGAAGCCATTGACCACCGGCGCGCGAAACCCTGTGGAGAAGGTGGCATACGTGGTGAGCGAGGGCTTCGGCTGGAAGGACGCGCTCGCCTTGTACGAAGGGCGCTTTCCCTCTGCCTTCACCCCGGTAGCCGGTGCGATAGGCGTGACGGGCAACGGCCCCGATAGCCCGAACAATGCGTAGGTGAGGTAGGGACTGTTGTAGCCTCCCTCGACGAAGGACTGGGCGTCGAGACTGCCGTAGCGCAAGCCGCCTGTCAGCCAGACGCGATCGCTGATGTGATAGGTGAGCTCGCCGAATCCCGCTGTCTCGTGCGAGTTGGTATGGTTGTACTGTTTTTGATAGTACTCGTCGGCAAGGCCCGTGATGCCTTTCGCCGCCAGGTAGGCGGGCGTGGAACGATAGAGATAATCCACATCGAGACGCCGGTCGAGGAAGAATGCGCCGAGGATCCACTCGAGCTTGCCGGGGTCGGAGGCGAGCCGCGCCTCCTCGACGAAGGTTTTCTGATAGCCGTAGGCGTCGAGGCCGAAGGCAATCGGCCCGCCAAACGTTCCGGCCAGGTCCACGAAGAACTTCTGGTCGAACTTGGAATAGGTCGTCGAGCTGGTGAACTGCGCGCCGTCGAACCGGAAGTCGACGGTGGTGTTCAGATTGGTGAGCTTGCCGACGAACAGGTCCGGACGATCCGAGATGCGCCTCTGGCTGCCCAGAGTGGGGCTGGTCAGCGACGAATCCTGCGGATAGCTGTCCTCATGGGAAGCGAGGAACCGCAGTGACAGGCGCTCGATGGGCTCCCACAACAGCACCGCCCGGCCGCCGCGGTCGAGCAGGGTATTGGAGTTGTGCGCGCCCGTCCCGACGTTATCCAGATAGCCTTCTTCATGGCGATAGAAGCCGACCAGGCGCAACCCCAGCTTCTCGTTGACCAACGGCACGTTGAGCATGGCGTTGTAGCGCTGGCGCAGTGAGTCGCTGCCCGTCATGCCGAGGTCGGCCATCGCCGAGGCGTCGTAATTGGACAGGTCGGGGCTTTTCGTGAGGATGCGTAGCGCGCCCGACAGCGAGCCCGACCCGAACAGTGTGCCTTGCGGGCCGCGCAGGAACTCGATGCGCTCTACATCGTAGAGATTGGGATCCAGCACCGTTGTATTGCCGATGGTGGAGATCGGCAACTCGTCGATGTAGATCGCGACGGTGCTCTGCAGGTTGGCGCCGTAGCCGTTGGTGGCGATACCGCGAGCCGTAAAATTGTTGAAGTTGGCGCTGGGCTTGTTGAGAACGATGCCGGGAGTCTCGCGCGCCAGCCCTTCATATCCGACGATGCCCTTGGTCGTCAGCTCTTCCTGCGAGAGGGCGGTGATACTTAGCGGAACATTCTGCAGCGGCTCGCTGCGGCGAGTTGCAGTGACGACGATTTCTTCCAGTTGCTGAGACCCTGCCGTCGCTTGTGCCGTCGCCGATACAGGCGCGACGAGCAGAGCGACCGCGGACACAGACACGGACGCGAGAAGACCAGCCCCCATACGGAAATCCCCCTCTTGTAACGCGCCGGTCGTGATGCCGGCGCGCGCTGCCGATAATGCAAGTGCCCGCTCAGCGCGTCAACAGATATTCACACACGAGTGAATATCATCGTGCCGCTCGGGGACGGGTGACGGGTCCAGGTGCGCCGACGCGCTCAGGGCCGCGTGCAGCGGCGGGGGCAGCCGGTCACGGCTCGATTGGTGTTAATCTTTTGCACCTTAGTTCGACTCCGTGCGGATATTGCGTTGATGCCAAAACGTCCAGCCAGAAAGCAGCAAACCCGTACCAAGGCGCAACAGCGCGCCGAGACCCTCGAGCAGATACTCGACGCCGCCGAGTACCTGTTCTCGAAGTACGGGCTTAACGGTGTGACCCTCAGGGACGTGGCGTTGAAGGTGGGCGTCCACACCTCGCTCATGCATTACTATTTCGTCGATAAACGAAGGTTGTTCGAGGCCGTGTTCGCGCGGCGCGCCGGCATCACGAGCAGCCGCCGCCTCGACGCCCTCGACCGCTATGAGCGTGAGTCCGAAGGTTCGCCCACCGTAGAAGGCGCCTTGCGCGCCTTCCTCGATACCGACCTCGACCTCTACGTCAGTGGCGGGGAAGGGTGGAAGAACTTCGCGGCCTTCGCGGCGCAGGTGAGCAACTCCGCCGAGGGCGCCGCCATGATGGATCTGCACTTCGATCCGGTGGTCCTCAAGTTGATCGGCATTCTCAAGACGGCCCTGCCGGGCTGCGCGGATGCGGATATTTTCTGGGGCTACGATTTCGTTACGGGCGCGCTCATGCATACCCTGGGAAGGACCGGCCGCATCGACCGGCTCTCGGGCGGGGTGTGCAAGTCGGAGGACTTCGGCGCGGTCAAGGAGCGCCTGGCGAGTTTCATGGCGGCGGGATTCATGGCCTTATGCAGCAAGTCCCGCAACGCCCCGGCCGCACGTGCCAAGCCTGCACGCTAGCAACATCATTAACTATTATGTGAATGAATTGACAGGGCCGTGAGTTTGGGCGATTTTGCCGAATACTTTGGAATGGAGGACAGCGGACAGTGACCCAGCTACTGGCGGATCGTGTGGCCATCGTTACGGGAGCGGGCAGGGGGCTGGGGCGCGCGCACGCGCAAGCGCTAGCACGCCATGGCGCCAAGGTCGTCGTCAACGATATGGACGCGGACGCCGCGGCCGCCGTGTGCGCAGAGATTCAGGCCGCAGGCGGTGACGCAATGGCGCACTCCGCCAGTGTGCAGGATATGGGCCGTGTCGAAGAGATGGTTGCCGCCGCCGTAGCGCGCTGGGACCGCATCGACATTCTCGTGAACAACGCCGGAATCCTGCGCGACAAGACGTTCGCCAAGATCGACCTGACGGATTTCCGACTGGTGCTCGATGTGCACGTGATGGGTTCGGTGAACTGCACGCGGGCTGTCTGGCAGCACATGCGAGCACGCAGTTACGGTCGTGTCATCTTCACCACGTCGTCATCGGGTCTGTATGGCAACTTCGGTCAGTCGGCCTACAGCGCTGCGAAAATGGCGCTCGTGGGTTTGATGCAGACACTGGCGCTCGAAGGCGCGCGCTACGGCATCCACGTCAATTGCCTTGCCCCCAGTGCCACGACACAAATGACCGATGGCCTGCTAGCCAAGGAAGATCTCGCAGCGCTTGCGCCCGAAAAAGTGAGCCCCGCCGTGGTTGCGCTCTCGAGCAGCGCTGCGCCAACCAAGCAGATCTTGCTCGCGGGTGCGGGCAGCTTCGAGCAGGCGCACGTCACGATGACGCAGGGTTTGTATCTCGGTAGCGCGGAAAACACCGCCGAAGCGATCCTCGGCAACTGGGAGCGAATCGCGGACCGCACCGGCGAAGTCGTGCCGACGGGCGGCGCGGAGCAGTACCAGCTGGAAGCGGCGCGCTCGCGCGCGCAATCGTCTTCAGAGAAGTAAATTTCAGGGCAGTGGACCGGTTCCGGTGCCGACGCGGTTGGACTCTATCGTGCGCAGTATCGCCCCTGTCTCGGGATCGATCTGGTGGATCTTCCGGTCCCGATGCTGGCCCACCCACAACGTGCCCTCGGCCCACGTGAGCTCCGAGTCACCGCCGGCGCCAGGCGCCGGAATCGTGGCGAGCACACGGCCCGTCTTCGGGTCGATCTTGTGGATGCGATCCTCGGCGATCTGAAACAGGTGCTGGCCGTCGAAGGCTGTTCCGGCATGCGCGTTGATCTACCAGTACGCCACGCGCTGAGCGGCGTCAGGGAATCTCTCTGCGGGCCACACGGCTCGCAAACTTCCACTGGCTACCATCACGGATGAACACGTCATCGTAATGGCCGTTCACCCGGATGTAGGGCTCGTCTTTCTCGTTTCGCGACAACACCGTCCATTTGGAATAGGCGATGGCCCGATCGCCGTCGACATCGATCTTGATGTTGCTGAACACGTGGAGATTCGTGATGTGCTCAGCATCGTACGTCCGGGCGGCGAAAGCCTTTTCCATAGCCGCCCGGATATTTTCCGCGCCCTTGACCGTCGTGAATTGGCCGATCAGGCCGCTCCATTCGCCATCCTTGGCGAACAGCTGCGCGTAAGCCGCAAAATCCTTGGTGTCGAGCGACCTTCCGTACTGAATCATCAGGTCGTGAATCTGCTTCTCGTCCTCGATTCTTTGCAGTCGAGTTGCAAGAGACGCGTCACTCGCAGTGGCATGCCCGCCGTTGTGCCCGCCGTCCTGGCAAGCCAGGAGGCACAGCGAAAGAACCGCTGCGCAACCCGCGAATGCAAGGCGTCGGTGCATCAGACAGCCGTGGCGCGCCAGCCTGCCTGGTGGTAGTCCGTTCGCGCGACGCGTGAATACGGCGCGGGGCTGACAATCGCCCGGACTTCCAGCTGCTGGTGCCGTTCGACCGTGGCTTTCTTGCTGCCGCCGTCGGGCTCGCCCCAGACAACCTTCACTTCGGTTCCGATCTCGATGCCTGGGTCGATCGTGGCCAGTGACAACGCCGTTCGCTCGTTCTCGCTGAAGCCCGTCCACATGGAGAAGCCGGCGTGTTTGCCGTTCGGGTCGAGAACCGAATCGAAGTTGTAATAGCCGTAGTTCGCAAGCGGCAAGTCGAAGTACTTGTAGCCGGTGCCTTCTTTCTTGAGCATCGAGGTGAAGATCTTCGCGAGGTCTTCAGCATTCCACTCGAGCGTCACTTTCTTGCGCTGAGCCTTCACGTCCATCTTTTCAAGGGCCGAGCGGCCGATGAAATCATGGTCGAACTTGATGAAGCCGCCGTAGCCGAGCGCCCAGGGCGTGAGGTAGTAGTCTTCGATGTTCTTCGAGACGAAGCTGCCGGCAATGGCATTCTGGCCTTCGACGCCGTTCGCGGGTAACCATTCGCGGTATTTGCGCATGGAGTCGCCGGTGTAGATGGCGGGAAGCGGATCCGGAATCCACGCGGACTCCAGCGTATTGGTCGGGTAGGCACGGCCGCCGCAAGGGCGCAGACCGAATTCCTGGCCGGCCTCGACGATCGCTTCGCGAATCTTCGGGTACTTGGCGTAGTCGCCCCAGATTTCAAGGCCAGGCACGCCTGACATGCCATGACGCAGCGTGCGAACGCGCTCGCCCGCGATGGTCATGTGCGCCATGTTGAAGAACTTCAGCTGTTCGACCGGCGCGCCGTTGAGCTTGTCGATGATCGCCCAGGCGTTCGGGCCCTGGATCTGGAACCGGCAATAATTTCGCTTCACCGGCTGGCCCATCGGATTCATGGGCGAGCGGCGATCGAGCTCGATCTCCAGGTTCTTGTAGCCGCCGGTCTCACCGTGATAGCGCAGCCAGTTTCCGGCGGGCGCACGGCCGACGAACAGGAATTCTTCCTCGTTCTCGCGGAACAGTACGCCGTCGCCGATGACATACCCGTTCTCGTTGACCGGTACGTATTGCTTGGCGACGTTGACCCTGAAATTCGCGACGCTGTTGATCGCCGTATCGCTGATCAGCTTGATGGCGTCCGGGCCACGCAGGATGACGTTATCCATGTGGTGCGACTGGTCGAACAGTACCGCGGTTTCCCGCCAGGCCTTCTGCTCGAGCCGCCAGTTCGAGTACTCGGAGGACACGACCGGTACGATATAGGCGGGGTTCTGGGCATTGCGCAGGACATCCACGATGTTCGCGCCGGCATCGAGCACGGACTGCAGCGATTTTGGTTTCATATCATTCACGTTGATGAGGCAAGCATCGAATTATCCCTGCCCCCGAGGGAGGCGCTTGACCAAATGCGAAGTCGGCCTGCCGAACCCTCCGGATCGATTGACTCACAACCTCCACGAGGAGTATGAAGCCAGCGTAATGTTCGGGGATTGCGTGGCACGGAGGGGACATAAGGGGCTGCGGACGAGGGGGTCGAGATGTTGACGTATACGATCGGCTCGAACGGGTCGAGCGCGGAGCGGTCGCACCTGCATAGCGCGATGAAGGAGGTGTTCGGGCACAACTGGGATATCACCCCGGTCGGGACCTCGAAGTTCCACATGCTCCTGAAGTCGGTGTCGTTCGGCCGAATGAACCTGTCGTGCGCCGCGCTCTCGCAAGCGCAGCTCACCAACACGGCAAAGCTCGCCAGCGACGCGCCGGACCCCGCCTACAACATCTATCTGTCGAACCGGCGGCAGATTCTCGTGATGGACAAGAGGATGGTCGTTCTCGAAGCGGGCGACGTCACGGTCACCGATGGCGCCTCAGCGTTGACGATCACGACGAAAGAGCCGTATTCGACGATCGGGCTCACGGTGCCGGCCAGCCTGTTACGCCGGTACATACCGGACCCTGAGAAAATCGTTGGCGTGCGGTTCTCCGGCAAGACCGGGTTTTCAAAGATCGTGTCCTGCATGCTGCTCGCCATGTGGGAGCATGCCGAGGCGCATAACTTCGACGCCATCGGCGCCGAGCTCGCCAACAACCTGCTGGCGATCCTGGCCACGTGCTGCCAGATGAGGGGAACCGATAAAGAGGCACCCCCCTCGGACCTGCTCGCCAAGCAGGAAAAGATGAAGCAGGTGATCGACCAGAACCTGCACCGGCCGGACCTGTGCGTGGGCGAGCTCGCAAAGCAGTTCGGGTATTCGATTCGCTACGTGCAAAGACTCTTCTCCCAGGAAGACTGCACGGTTTCGAGTTACATCCGCAGCCGGCGGCTGCAAGGCTGTCAACGACAGCTCGCCGACTCGAGCTTGCGCCACCACAGCATCACGGCCATCGCTTTCAACTGGGGCTTCAACAGTTCGGCGCACTTCTCGCGCGTTTTCATGCAGGAATACGGCATCAGTGCGCGGGAGTATCGAAAGCAAGCCTTGAAAGGGCCCGCCGCCCCACGCACCTTGCGGGTTCACCTGTGATCAAAAAAACGCAGTCGTTCCGGGCAAGGAATGGCTGACGTGGTTCGATCAGACTCCCCGCAGGCAAACCACCGCAGGTATCCTCGGAATGCGCAGGGGCACCCGTTTCATTCAATGCCTGGCCGGGATCGTGATGCTGGCGATGGCCATGACGGAGACCCGGACGGCTTCCGCGGAGACCGTTTTCAGCGCGGCGCCTCTGAAGCAGAACTGGGTGAAGCGCGGCATCATCGCCGCGCCCGGGTTTGCAGGTCCTCCGTCTTCTAAATTCGTCTCGTCCCCTTCGGTCGTGCGGCTCGAAAATGGCCGTCTGAGAATGTATGTCTGGGTCGCCGATGGCAGCCCGCCATGGCTGCAGGGGCGTCACATCGTCATTGCCGCGGAGAGCGATCCCGCCAATCCCTTCGAGTGGAAGGTGCTCTCCAAAGAAGCCATGGTCGGTCCGGACCCCGGCAGCAAGATTCGTGATCGAGGCGTTGGCTTTCCCTATGTGCTTCCACGCAGCGATGGCCCGTGGCTCATGTACTTCGGCACATGGGGAGGTGACTGGTCGGTCAAGCAGCAGCTGACCAATCGGATCGGCGTGGCCGTCAGCCACGACAAGGGTCTGACCTGGAAGGTGACGAACGAAGACGTGCTGCCTTCGGGCCCGGCCGGCAGCTTCGATGCTGGTGCCATCCCCTCCGTGGGCGTCGTGCAAGCGGGCAAGAACGAGTACCTGATGTGGTACACGGCTGCTGAAAAGTATCTGCGTTTCGGGGACGTCAACCAGGGAATCATGCATCTCGGGGCCGCGCGCTCCCGCGATGGGATCCATTGGACCAAGCTCGGCCGTCCCGCGATGCTGGCGCGCGAAGGAGCGGCGGATCCCTATGAAGCGTGCCTCGCGAGGCCTGCCGTACTGGTGCTCGATGGCGTCTACCACATGTGGTTCGGCGTCTACGATATGGCGCCCGGCAGCCGACCCAAAAACAATACGGTCGATAGCGCTCCCTCGGCGGCAGGCACGAACCGCACGGGCGCCGGCAGCTATCGCATCGAATATGCCCGCAGCACCGACGGGGTCACCTGGACGCGCTTTCCCGACCAGCCGATCATTTCTCTGACCCCCGGCGGCTTCGATTCCACCAGCCAGACGTACGTCAGTGTCGTCGACATGGGCAAGCAGCTCTGGCTCTTCTATACCGGTGATGGGCTCGGCGCGACCGGCGTCGGCCTGGCCACGCTCGACAAGGATCAACTTTGAAAACACATGCTGCCTTCGCCGCGACACTGTCCGCGGTCCTGCTGATGACGAGTGTTGCCGGAACGACACGCGCGGCTGACGCTGCGGGAAGCGATCTGACACTGAAGGCGACGATGCAACGCCTGGTCGACCGCGAAGCCATTGTCGAGTTGCTGGTCACTTATGCGCGCCTTCTCGATAAGAAGGATCTCCCCGGCTACTCCAGGCTGTTTGCGGCGGATGGGGTCTGGGAGGGAGGTATCGGGTCGGCGAAGGGGCCCGCCGAAATACAGCAGATGCTCGAACGCGTGTATGGCCGGGCCGGGGCGGACAAATTCGGTAGTGGTGCCTACCACATCATGTCGGATTTCATCGTCGACATCGATCGGGATGTGGCGACGTCCTGGTCGAGATGGACCTGGATTGTGGAAGGGCGTGACGGGAAGCCTGCCATCGAGCGTTCCGGGCACTATGAAGACAAGCTCGTGAGAGTAGCGGGCCAGTGGCGCTTCAAGCATCGCCTGACCGTCACCGAAATGCCCACCCCGCAGAAAGACACCGAAGCCCGCATATTCCGCAGGGATCACCGCGAGAAAGACTGAAGAGGCACCGCTGGCAGTTCAGCTTTGTGCAAAAAGCCGAATGCGTTTCCTGCCAAAAGCCCTCTTGCGCCGGGCAATAGAATCCAGTCAGCCGAGCATTTTGTTTGGGGGAACTCCTTGATGAAGACGCATCACGCCGTCATGGCCGCTTCGATCCTCGTTTTGTCTTTCGCGCTTGGGAACGTGGTGCACACGGCCTCGAGTGACGCCACCGTGGAAGGCCGGTTGCGGAAACTGGAGGACACGGAGGCCATTCGCTCACTCCTCATCGCTTATGGCCGCGCGCTCGACAGCCGCGACTTCAAGGCCTACGGCCAGCTCTTTGCGAAGGACGGCAGCTGGAAGGGCGGCATGGGCTCGGCCACCTCGCCTGCGAGTATCCAGAAAATGGTACAGGACGGTTTCGGCAGAATGTCGCCGACGCTGTACGAGAATTCCAATCACGCCATGACCAGCATGGATATCGAGGTGCACGGTGACACCGCGACGGCCTGGTCGCGCTGGTTGTGGACCGTGAAAGGGGCGGACGGAAAGCCGCAAGTGCAACGCGCAGGTCACTATGAAGACACGCTCATTCGCGAGAGCGGCCAGTGGAGATTCAAGACCCGGCAGGCGTTCACCGAGATAAACCCGTAGAGAGTTTCGTACATTACATGAATTGGCCGCATGCCGGCCGAGAGATGGGGGCCCGACGAGATGTATCTCAAAACCGCTGATATGAAGACGATGCTCCGCTGTGTGATTGCCGCTCCGGCGTTCCTCCTGGGAGAGGCCGTCATGGCCCAGGAGGGCGAGCAGGGACTGCAGGAAGTGATCGTTACGGCGGAGAAGAAGCAAGAGAGCCTGCAGAATGCGCCGGTTTCCGTGACGGTGCTGTCGAACGACCAGATCGATTCATTCGGCATCACCAATCCGAACGACCTGCAATCCCAGATGCCCGGCGTGCAGTTCATGTCTTCGGGCCTCACGAACACCACCATCCGCGGTGTCGGCTCGTACAACAACCAGCCGAACGTGGACGCCGCGGTGGCTTGGAACATCGATGGCACGTACATCTCCCATCACATGGCCACTCCGCCGATCCTGTTCGATCTGTCGCGCATCGAAGTCGTGCGCGGTCCGCTGGGAACGCTGTATGGCCGCAACTCCAACGGCGGTGCCATCAACGTGATCACTGCCAAACCTGTGCTCGGGGAGTGGCATGGGCGCGCGCAGGTGATGGGCGGTAACCATGACCAGCGCGATACCGAGTTCATGGTCAACGCTCCGCTTGGCGAACACCTCGCCATACGCGCATCGTTTGCCAGTGACTATGCCAAAGGATGGATGGAAGACGGCAACGAGGGAACCGACAACTACGCGGCCCGCGTGCGAATGCTCTATGAGCCGACTGATAACTTCAACGCGATAGCGACCGTCGAATGGTCCGACGTAGACGGCTCTGGCGTGGGCCTTTCCTACTGCCCCCCGTGGGCGCGGGTTCAACGGCCGTTGTGCCAGGGTGTGGAATGGAAGCCGTACCAGGGTTTCGGTTTGCCCGGCAACTACGTTGCGAACGGAACGGCGGGCCCCATCGGGGAGAACCCTGGGGTGACGGCGCGCGAGAACTGGAGCACGTACCTCGAGATGAACTTCAGCTGGGACGCCGCCACGCTGACGTCCATTTCCAACTGGCACAAGTACGACCGGGAAGAGCTCCACGTCTGGGACTTCAACTCGTACCATCCCGTGCACCAGAACTCGTTCATCACGCAGGAGTTTCGCCTCGCGAGTGTGGCGGAATCGAAGCTCGATTGGGTCGTCGGGGCGTTTTACTCCCATGAAAAGAGCGATGGCGTGGAGCAGTTCGGTACGCAGCTGGCACCGGACTACCAGGTGTTCCAGCCCATAAGCTCCTATGGCGTCGAGAACGGCAAGGTGACCTCGTCTGCGGTCTTCGGTGAGCTCACATATCCGATCGCAGACCGGTTCCGCTTGCGGGGCGGCCTGCGGTTCACCTCTGAGAAGAAGGAACTGCCGGGCACCGCTCGGGCACGGTTGAACACACCCAACCCGATCATCGTTCAGACCGGCGACACGCTGGACACAGACAAACTGACGTGGCTGGTCGGTGCGGAATTCGATGTGACCGAAGACAGCATCCTCTACGCGAAGGTCAACACCGGCTTCAAGTCGGGTACGGTAAATGCAGTGCCACAGGGCATCGGTGTGGTCACCACGACGAGTCCTGAAGAGATCACCGCCTATCAGATCGGCTCGAAGAACCGTTTTCGGAATAACCGCATACAGGTGAACGCCGAGTTCTTCCGCTACAACTACGACGGTTATCAGGTGGTAGTGAACCAGACGGACCCAACGGGCTTCTTCCCGGGCACATTCTTCCCGTCTGCCAACGCTCAGAAGGCGAAATTCACGGGCGGTGAGATCGAATCCAACTTCCTGGTCGCCGAGCATGGCCAGCTCGATGTGGCGTTGACCCTGCTCGATGCCAAGCACGAGGTGTTCATCACGCCGACGTCCAATTTCTCCGGTAACGATGTGCAACGTGCTCCGGACTACACCGTGCAGCTGGCCTACGCGCACGAGTTCCCGTTGAACAATGGAGGTGCGATCAACGGTCGGCTCTCGAGCATGTATGTGGATGGCAACTACACGAGAGACTCGAATCTTCCCGGAGACTTCCAGGACAGCTACCACAACACCAGCGCCTTCCTGACGTACAAGCACACCGGCGGACATTTGAGCCTGACGGCCTGGGGACGTAACCTGGAAAACAAGGCAGTGATGGGTGTGTCGATGGGAACCGTCGCCCGCAATGGCTGGAACGTATTCGTGCTCCCGCCGCGCATGTACGGCCTCACCCTCAAGTACGAGATGTAATCGAAGTCAGGAGCGTGTCCGAGCAATAGCCGTCCAGCGCGGCACTCGGACACGCTCCTAGTCCCCCCGCTGCCCTGTAGTGGCGTGCCGTTTGGCGGCACTCACTACGGGGCAGTTTTTTTTGGGCCTTACGTTCGCTTCATGCCGAGCGCATCCAGAACGGACTCCGTCACGATGTCGGCCGTCGTGCGCGGCGGACGGCCTTTGTTCAAGGCACTGCTGCTTCGATAGGTGAAGTAGTTCTTCGAAAGTCCGATGCCGAGCTTCCGTGAGGGGTCGGCATAGCCGAAGGATCCGCCGCCGCCGACGTGACCAAATGCCTCGGGCGAAGCAAACGGGCCGGTGTCTGCGCCACGCCGCCATCCGAGTGCCCGTCGCACGCGCACCTTGTACACCTCATCCATCTCCATGCTCTGCAGCTCTATGCCTGCGCGGATGCGAGCTTCCGGAAGGACGCGAACGCCATCGAGCTCACCCCAATTGGCCAGCATGGCGTAATGCCGAGCCAGGCCGCGCGCACTGAAAATGCCGCCCGATGCGGGAACGGATGCCTGCTGCATCTCACGCTTGTTGAAGACCGCGGCGACATGTGAGCCGGCCGGCTCACCCACCATCGTCGCCTCGTACTCCGCGGGTGCAGGAGGTGCGTCGGTGAGCACGGCGACTCGTTTCAGCTCACTGTCGGGAACACCGAAGTACGCGCCGTTGATACCCAGCGGTTTGCAGATCTCGTCCTGCAGGAACTGTGCGATCGTGCGGCCGTCGACGCGCCGAAGGATCTCGCCGTTGATGTACCCGTAGTTCAGCGATTGGTAGGCGGTCCTCGTGCCGGGAGGGAACATCGGCTTGAGTGCGGCAATGCCTTTGCACATGCGGTCCCAGTCCGGCATCCACTCGGGCGTGTAGCCGACGGGGGTCATGGGCACGCCTGTCTGATGGTCCAGGGCCATGCGCAGGGTGGCATCCTGCTTGCCGTTGACACCGAATTCAGGCCACACCTTCACGATAGGCATGTCGTAACTGAGCTGGTGCTTCTCGACCAGAGCGTGCATGCAGGTGGCGGTGACGCCCTTCGAAGTCGAAGAGAGCATGAACAGCGTGTCGCCCTCGACCGGCTTCTTCTTCGCAGGGTCGGCCATCCCCGCCCAGGCGTCGATGGCCAGTTTACCGTTCACATACGCGGCGACCTGCAGGCCGATCTCGGGCCCTTCACGCACCAGCGATTCAAGTGTTTCGCGCACATGATCGTTGGCGCTGCCGAGCGACGGCTCCGCCGCTTTCGCGGTGCTGGCCAGATGCATCGCAGATGCGGTCAGGGCAAGCCCGCCAACCACCTGACGCCGCGTCAGCTTGCCGGTGTTCCGGTCCAATAACGACTCGTGATCATTGTTCCCCATCTCTGCTGCCTCCTCGATGATTCTTCTATGACTGGAGCCTGTCTGACCAATATGCAGCGTAGCGATGCGACGCCCATCGAGCAGGTTTCGGCGATCGTTTCGCGAGCATAGCGGGGACTATGTAAGCGAAACGTTCGCCGAACGATGCCGATGGGCGTTGGCCGCAGTAGGTGCATATTGGTCAGACAGTCTCCTCGATTCGGATCACGACCTTCCCCACGAAGGATCCTGATGCGAAATATTTGAACGCCTCGACTACTTCGCCAAAAGAGAACACTGTGTCCACGGGCGGTTTGATACGGTTGATCTCGATCGCCCGATTCATATCCTCGAACATGCGGGTGCTGCCGACACCGACGCCGTCGAGATGGCCTTCCTTCATCATCAGGGGCCACGGGTTGCTATCACCGACAGCGCCAGGACGGTAGCCAATCAAGGCAACCCTGCCGCCGAAGGCCAGTGCGGTGTAGGAGCGTGCGAGTGTGTCCGCCCCGCCCGTTTCGATCACGTGGTCCGCGCCGCGCCCCGCAGTGAGCTGCAGAACTTTCTGGTCCCATTCGGGCACCTCGCGGTAGTTGATGCCATCGGCAGCGTTCTGTTTCGGCAGAAGTGCGTAGGCGCGTTTCAACTTCTCATCGCTGGACGACATGACAATGACCCGCGCTCCGGCGGCGTCGGCAAACTGTGCCGCGAGCATGGATACACCGCCTGCGCCGAGACAGAGCACGGTGTCGCCGGGTTTGACGGCTCTGCCGGAAACCATGGTTGCGTTCCATGCGGTTACGCCGGCACATGGGAGGGCGGCGGCTTCCTCATAAGAAAGACTTGGCGGGATGTGCACCACGCCATCCTCATGCAGCGCGACCAGCTCCGCCAATACGCCCTGCAGCGGCAGCCCTAGAGCCGGAGGTTGATGCGTTCTCGGGCCGTCTTTCCACACCTGAAAGAACGTGCCCGCGACACGATCTCCCACCTTGAAGCGGCTGACGTTATCTCCCAGCGCAACGACTTCGCCTGCTGCGTCGGAAAGCAGGATGAGGTCTTCGTCGACGCGGGCCGTGCCATAGCGATTCGTGACGATCAGGTGGTCGCGGTAGTTCAGCGATGCGGCCTGCATCCGGATCAATACTTCGCTGCGGCCGGGAGTGGGCTCGGGCCGCTCCACGAGTTGGACTCCATCGAGGCTGAGGGTGTCTTTACGCAGGATGCAGGCTTTCATGCGCCGAGTGTACCTGCACTGAACCACGTACCGTGTTCGCTTTCAGTCAAGGCGGGCCGTCGTTCCTGGTAAATAGACGCGAAGCCTCGTCGCCTAAACTGCAAACCTGAAGTCAGTTCGTACGAGGCCTCGTCATGGCGAAGACACTGGATCTGCTGAAGGTCATGGCGCTGGTGGTGCTGGCGCACGCACCGGCCGGAGTCGCGCGCGAAACGCCGGACAAGGCGTCACCCGATGCAATCAAACTTACCGCGGAAGACGGCTTCGCGATCCAGCAACTCGTAGTGCGGTACGCGTGGGTGCTCGATCACTGCACGAACGGTGGCTACGACTACGCCGATCTCTATGTGGATGATGGCCAGTTCTCCGTCGCCGAAGAGTGGGGAACCACATCCAACGATCAAAGAACCTCCGTGGCAAAGGGACGTGATGCGCTTGCGAAGGCGGCGGGTGGCGGTGAAAACCGCAAGTGCGTGGAGCCGAAGGACTATGTCGGCTACGGGGTCAACCACATTGTTGTCAACCACATGATCACTCCCACTCGCACCGGTGCCATCGGCAAGCACAGGCTGATTGCCGTCGGCGTCTGCGGCTACCCGCACCTGATGGAGCTTCAGGGAGGCTATG
Organism: Gammaproteobacteria bacterium; assembly: GCA_040007735.1. GTDB lineage: Bacteria > Pseudomonadota > Gammaproteobacteria > Steroidobacterales > Steroidobacteraceae > JADGHX01. The sequence goes on from JBDTUL010000049.1 coordinate 16,182, forward strand.
AAGATGTTTACATCAAGACCAGGGACGGTTGGAGATTCCAGTCGCGCATCCATGTCTTCAAGCACGAGCCCTCTTTGCAGTTCGGCGTGTGCGCGAACAGGGCGGGCAATCAGTGAATCGCAACCGCCAAGGGTGCCTCGTGCGTCTGGTCCATGCAGCGATTGCGCTGCTCATCTCAGGCACGGTAGCGGCGCAGAGTGGCTCATCACCCAACGAACGCTTCTTCACGATCGAACAGCATGCACCGGGACTCGAGGAGCTCATAGCACCCAGCGCGGCGGCCGAACTCCTGGGAGACCGCTATGGGCTCACGGAGGGGCCGGTCTGGGTGGATGCCAATGACGGCGGCTACCTGCTCTTTACCGATCTGATCTCGAACGTCATCTACAAGTGGGCGCCCAACGGCGGCACTTCGGTCTTTCTCGAAAATGCGGGCTACAGCGGGAACGACAAATATGTCGTCGGCACCCAGACGATACGCGCGCGGATGAACGTGCTGATGATAGGTCCGAACGGGCTCACGCTGGATCCGCAAGGCAGGGTTGTGTGGTGCGCTTCTCCGGAAGGCCGCGTCATGCGGCTGGAGAAGGACGGCAGCCGCACCGTCATCGCGGAGAAGTACCAGGGCAAGAAGTTCAGCGGTCCCAATGACCTGGTCTATCGATCCGATGGAGTGCTGTACTTCACCGAGTCGATCTGGGGGCTGCGAGGTGTCGGCGGAGGGCACACCAGTCCCTATCGTGAATTACCGTTTACCGGTGTGTTCATGGTGAAGAACGCGCAAGTCTCGCTACTCGTCGATGAGAAGGCGCTGGGTGGAATGCCCAATGGCCTGGCCTTCTCGCCTGATGAGAAGCAGCTCTACCTGAATGCGGACGACAAGAAGATCATGCGGTACGACGTGAAAACGGACGGCACGCTTGCGAACGGCACAGTCTTCTTCGACGGCGAAGGGAGCGACGGTATCAAAGTGGATGAGAGGGGTAACGTCTATACAACCAGCGGCGCAGGGCCTGGCGAGGTGCGCATCACGTCACCCAAGGGTGTTCGCATTGGCACACTCAAGCTGCCGACGCTGAATCGCGAACCTCGCGCGCAGATCTGCGCTACCAATGTTGCCTTTGGCGACCGCGACGGCAAAGGGCTCTATATAACCGCCTGTGAGCACGTCTACCGCGTACAGATGCGGGTGGCCGGCGTGCGGCCTCACTAAGCCCGCCGCGTAACCTCAGTTAGTCGGGGCTGCGAGTGCGGCGGCAGGCGGTGGCGCCGCAGGGGCTTCATCATTGGCCGGCGGCGGTGACGGCAGTTTTTCCGCAAGCAGCGTGGCGGAGTTGATCACCGAAGGATCATCACGCAGTTTCAAATAGAGCCCGCCCTTGCCGGGGTGAGGAACCGGCAGCGCGCGCCCCGGAAAGCCTTCGGGAACCTGCACAGACTCTTTGAACTCGCGATCCCCCGACACCGAGTCGACCAGGAACAGATTGGCGCCCGTGAGCTTGCAGGCTTTCTCCGGTGAGGCAGGGCATTGCAGTGCCTGCAGTTCCGGCAAACGCACGAGCGTCGCAAGTGCCTGCCAGTCGCCCGGCACACCGGCCAATACGACGCGAAACTTCAACGGCCCGAACGCCGAGAAACCGAACGCTTTCGCGGGATCGAACGTGGCCACGGCGACTCGGGCATTCGCAAGTGTGAGGCCGCGATTGGCGAGAGTGAGTGCGGTGGCAAACGCTTCGTCTTCCGTGGCGATCTCGATGCTCTCGTCACGCGCGAACGTCGCTGGGGATTTCGCGCGCACGGAAAAGACGAGCTGCGCGTCTTGCGGCAACTGATGCTCGCTCGCAAGCCGAATGTTGTTGCCGTTGCTGCGCGCGGCGGACTGCACGCTCTTTGCGAGCAGGTCCACGCTCGGGCGAGGCGCGCTCACGGCAACGGCGCGGAGTTCGACGAGCTGCGGCTCCGCCGATCCGTACTGCGAGACGAGCAACGTCATCGAGCCAGGCTCAAACTGCTGCAGGGGCAGATTGATCTCGACCTCATTGGCTTTCACGGACTGCCAGTCGACCTGCAACTCTTTTCCCGAAAGGTCTTTCACCATGATGCGGTCGATGCACGCAACGCTTCCGGCCTGCAGGTGAATAGTGTTCGCGCGGCCGGCGATCGTCG
>JBDTUL010000050.1:0-18126 GCA_040007735.1 Gammaproteobacteria bacterium
CGTGCATCCTCACTTTGACCTCAACCACTGGATCTATTTCAGCTACACAAAGCCGCTCGACGACAAGCGCTCGACCCTCGCCGTTGCGCGCGCCGTCTTCAAAGACGGCAAGATGAGCGACGTGCGCGACGTCTTTGTGGGTGAGGATTTGCACGGCGCCGCCAGCCTCATCGTCACACCGGACGGAATGCTGTTGATTGCCACCAGCGGCGAGGGTGCGCAAAACCCAATGTCCCTGGGCGGTAAGGTGCTTCGGCTGAGCGACGATGGCAGCGTGCCCACGGACAACCCCTTCGTCGGCCAGGAAGGCCATCGCCCTGAGATCTACACGCTCGGACACCGCAGCTCACTGGGAATGACCGTGAATCCCGTGACGCAGGAAGTGTGGCTCAGCGAGATGGGCCCGAACGGCGGCGATGAAATCAACATTCTCAAGCCCGGCCGGAACTACGGCTGGCCGCTGGTCAGCCTGGGGCGCACCTATCCCGGACCGTGGCAGGCCAAGGTGAGCGAGCCGACTCACCAGGGCTACGAGCCGCCCGTCGTTTATTGGATGCCGGCCATTTCCGTCTCGGGGCTTACGTTCTACACGGGCGAAAAACTGCCGAAGTGGAAGGGCGACCTGTTCGTGGGCGGCCTGCGCACCGGGGAAATCCCCGGTACCGGGCACCTCGATCGCGTGCTCCTCAATGACAAGATGGAAGAGTTGCGTCGTGAGTCGCTGCTGGTCGACCTGCACCAGCGCATCCGCGACGTGAAACAGGGGCCGGATGGTTTCCTGTACGTCGCGACCGATGAGCCCCAGGGCGCGGTGCTGCGTATCGAACCCGCGCGATAGGGCTCATTCGATCAGCATTCGATCAGGCAGTTCCATCGAACGCAGGACCCAGTAACACCTGCGCTCACTGCGCGGCGGCGTGGGCATCCATCCCACCTATGCAACGTCGTCGCGCGCAAAGAGCTGCTGATAGTTCAGACGCCGCAGGTTCACCATGTTTTCACGATTCGAAAATACGAAGTATGGGTGCCGACAATTCTAATAGTCCTTCAGGAGCCCGACCTGCTCGTGATGGGCACGAGCGGCCGCGGGCCTTGGGGGCGCGCGTTGCTCGGTAGCGTGGCGAACGAAGTATTGAATGAGGCCTGGTGCGACGTGCTCGTGGTGCCGCAGGGTCCTTCGATCGGCCGATCGCATCCCCCGATGCCATGGCGCATCGGGGGATGCCGGGCGGCTCAGCGCATCGCCATCGATGGCACTGAAGCGCGCGCAGGATGAAGAGGCGGGGCACGCCGCGAACGCGGCGGTCCCAGGCGAGCCGAATGTTGCACGCTATTTGTGGTAGAACATTGGATGACCATGCCAGTGAACCCCACGCAACATTGGGCCTGGGCCGCCCCGCTCGCCGCCATTGTCTTGTTTGGTGCCGGGGTGGCGCTCCCATCCCATCCGCTCCTCGCGCTGCTGCTCTTCGTGGGCTTGCTGGGAGCCGTGATCGCGGGCGTGCATCACGCAGAGGTCGTTGCGCACCGGGTGGGCGAACCGTTCGGCACGCTGATTCTCGCTCTCGCGATCACTGTCATCGAAGCATCGTTGATCGTGTCGTTGATGCTGGCCGGAGGCGAGGCTAGCTCCGAGCTCGCACGCAACACACTTTTCGCCACCATCATGATCATCTGCAATGGCCTCGTGGGGCTGTGCCTGCTCGTCGGCGCCACTCGCTACGGAGAGCAGGAGTTCCGGGTGCAAGGCGCCAGCGCGGCGTTTTCGGTACTGATCGCCCTGGCTGTGATGACATTGGTGCTTCCCGTGTTCACGACGAGCACCCCGGGGGCGACGTTTTCGGCCCCACAACTCGTGTTTGCGGGCCTGAGCTCCCTCGTGCTGTATGCGATGTTCGTCTTCGTGCAGACGGTGAAGCACCGCGACTATTTTCTTCCGCCCGTGGTTCCGTCCGGGCAGGGTGCAGCGTCTATCGAGGAGCATGCGGCGCCTCCCAGCACGCGCACCGCCGCGGTCAGTTTCGCGTTGCTGCTCGTCTGTCTCGTGGCCGTAGTGGGCATCGCGAAACTGCTTGCTCCGACGGTAGAGCGGGGTGTCGTGGCGGCGAACGCGCCCCACACGGTGATCGGAATCGTGATTGCATTGCTCGTGCTGCTGCCGGAAACCTGGGCGGCCTTCCGGGCCGCACGCGCCGACCGCCTGCAGACCAGCTTCAATCTCGCGTATGGCTCGGCGCTGGCGAGCATCAGTTTGACGATACCGGTTGTCGTTTGCGTTTCTCTCTTACTGCGCCTGCCGCTCGTGCTCGGCGTCAGTTCCAAGGAGCTCGTGCTCCTCGCGCTCACGTTCGTCGTGAGCATTCTCACCCTGGCAACCGGACGAACGAACGTTTTACAGGGCACCGTGCATCTCGTGATATTCGCAGCGTTCCTGTTCCTGTCGCTATTTCCTTAGTGAGGCGGCGCATCGGCCTGCCGCCCCGAAGGCGCTCGAGATGAACTCACTGCTGACTCTGGCCTCTGAGCCCGCCGCGTGGGTGGCGCTTGCCACGCTCATCGCGATGGAGGTCGTGCTCGGCATAGACAACCTGATTTTCATCTCCATCCTCACGAACACGCTGCCCGAGCAGCACCGTTCGAAGGCTCGCCGCATCGGTATTGGGCTGGCGCTCGGATTGCGCCTCGCGCTATTGGGCACGGTCGCGTGGATCGTGCAGCTGACCGAGCCTGTGGTGAGTCTGCTGGGTAAGAGCTTTTCCTGGAGAGATCTCATCCTGATCGCCGGTGGACTGTTTCTGGTCTGGAAAGCGACCAAAGAGATTCATCACAGCGTAGATCCCGATCCGGGGCCGGGTGTCTCCGCGAGCGCCGCTACGCGAAGTTTCGCGGCAGTCATCGGGCAGATTCTGGTGCTGGACCTCGTGTTCTCGCTCGACAGCATCATCACTGCGGTCGGCATGACTGAGCATGTGGCGATCATGGTGATCGCGGTCGTCGTCACCGTAGGACTGATGCTGCTTGCGGCCGATCCGCTCTCGAACTTCATCCGCACCAATCCGACCATCGTCATGCTGGCGCTTGGGTTCCTGCTGTTGATCGGAACCACGCTCATCGCGGAGGGCTTCGGCATGCACGTGCCCAAGGGATACATCTACGCATCCATGGCGTTTTCCGCGGTTGTGGAGGGGCTCAACATGCTCTCGCGCAAAGCGCAGAAGAAGCGGGTCACGCGGTAATTGCAGGCCGGCGGCCCACCCTGAGGGGCGGATGGTGTCTATATAAGGAGTGAGTTATGTTGAATGAGATACCATTCTTCAGATGATCGATCGACGTACGCTGCTCCAGTCCGCAACAGGCCTCGCCATCGCCGGGCTCACCCGCCGAACCGTCGGCGCTGCCGCCGGCGACAAGCCGACTGCGGACATGCAGCTGCAGGCGCTGCTCCAACGCCATTCCGAAGCCTACCTGCGACGTTCCCCAGAGGACGCCACGCGTTACGACTTCGACACCGGTGTGAACGCAGCGTTGCGTTCGCAGCTCGACGATCGGTCGCTCGACGCGCGCGCACGAGATCACACGTCGGTGGACCGCGCGATGCGCGAGCTTTCGAGCATCGATCGGAGCGCGCTCTCGCCCGGAGCAGCGGTCGACTACGACGTCGCCGCGTTCGTATATAAGACGCTCGGGGACCAGCTCTCGCGCTACGGGTACGTCGACATCAACCTGCGGCCGAGCCCGTACGTTGTCAGCCAGATGAACGGAGCCTACTACTGGCTGCCGGAGTTCATAGGTACCAATCATCCGCTCGAGTCCAAGCAGGACGTGGATGCGTACCTCGCGCGGCTCAACGCGCTCGGAACCGCGTTGGACCAGGAGACGGCGCGCATTACGCACGATGCCGGGCTGGGAGTCGTGCTGCCGAACTTCACGTTGGAAAAGACAATCGCGCAGATCAGGGGATTGCGCGATTCACCGCCCGCGCAATCGGCGCTGATAGGCCCCGCCGTGGAGCGCGCGCTCAAGCGCGGTCTGGGCGACATCAACGTTCGCGCCGAGGCGGTATTCAAACAAATTGTCGTGCCCGCATTGTCCCGACAGAGCGCGGCGCTCGAGGCTTTGCGGCCGAAGGCCGTCGATAAAGCGGGCGTGTGGCATCTGCCGGATGGCGAGGCGTACTACGCGTCCGCCGTCCACTCCAACACTACCTCGAACATCGCTATTCCGGAGCTGCATCAGCTCGGGCTGCAGCAGGTGGCTGACATCTCGAAGCAGCTCGATAAGGGACTACGCGCGTTCGGCTACACGCAAGGTCTCGTAGGCGAGCGCATCAAGGCGTTGAATCGCGACGCGCGTTTTCTTGCGCCGGAGAACGATCAAGGTCGCGAGCAGTTGATCGACGCTGCGCGCCAGATGCTCGCAAGGATCAGCGCGCAGTTGCCGAAGGCGTTCAAGACCATTCCATCAGGCTCGCTGGAAGTACGCCGCGTCCCCATTGCGATCGAGAACGGTGCGCCGGGCGCTTTCTACAGCGAAGGGGTGGGTGGCGCGCCGGGCATCTACTCACTGAACCTCAAGTCGCCTGCGGATTTGCCGCTGTGGCGGCTGCCCACGTTGACCCATCACGAAGGCATTCCGGGGCATCACTTCCAGTATTCCGTGCTGAATGCAGCCGGCGGTGTCTCGCTTTTCCGGCGCATCGTGCGCTTTTCGGCTTACACGGAAGGTTGGGCGTTATATGCGGAGCGCCTTGCAGATGAGCTCGGCGTTTACGAGAACGACCCTGTCGGCCGCATCGGCCTGTTGCAGTCAGAGCTATTCCGGGCGGCCCGCATCGTTGTGGATACGGGCATCCACTATCGGCGATGGACCCGCCAACAGGCAACGAAATGGATGGTAGATAACGCGGGCGAACCGCAAGGCACTGCGGAGCGCGAGATAGACCGATACTGCGTCTATCCGGGGCAAGCCTGCAGCTTCATGGTGGGGCGCAATGAGATCCTCGCCGCACGTGAACGAGTGCGGGCGGCGATGGGCACGCGCTTCGACGTGCGGGACTTCCACGAGCTGGTACTGCGATCGGGGCCGGTGCCGCTGCAGGTGTTAGGCCAATATCCGGGTTCTTTCCGCCGCTAAGTCGTGGGCAGGGTAAACCCGAACGTCGCGCCTTTACCCAGCTCGCTCTCGGCCCAAATCCGGCCGCCATGTGCCTGGATGAGGTTCTGGCAGATATGCAGCCCCAGGCCGAGGCCGCGGCGCGTGTGACTGTCGATCTGCCAGAATCGATCGAACACATGCAGCAGCGCGGCTTGCGGAACGCCGGGGCCGTCGTCACGCACCGTGAAGATGAGCGCGTCGGTCCGCTGTTCCACATCGAGTGCGACTGTGCCTCCAGCCTGGGTGAACTTCATCGCGTTGCCCAGCAAGTTCGAGAGCACCTGCACGATGCGATCGTGGTCGAACGAGGCGTGCAGTTTGGTCTCGAGGGTGCCCACCTTGAACGTGATGCCTCTTGCCGCGAACATTGGCTCGTACGAGCGACGCACTTCGGCGAGGAGCGCGCCCAGGTCCTGCCGCTGCCTGATGATGCGCAACGTTCCCGAATCGATCCGCGCGATGTCGAGCAGATCGCTCAGCAGCCGCTCCATCCTTGCCGCGGCGAGTCCGATGGCGTGAGCCGCGCTACGTGTCGCAGGCTCGTTCGTCATCTCAGCGATGCTTCCCGCACTCAGGGAGATCACGGCCAAAGGGCTGCGCAGGTCGTGTGTCACGATCCCGAGCACGTCGGTTTGCCGTCCTCCCTTCGTTCGTGCGTCTGCAAGCGCGCTCTCTGCCTCACCGAGCACACTCGTTGTCTTACCGAGGGTGGCAGTCGTGGAGTCGGCGCCTTGCCGCTCGATCGAAAGCTGCTCGTCGGTGCATTGCCGGCGCTCCTCCAGCCCGCTCTGAATAGCGTCGTGCTCGCTTCGGTCTGCTTGCACGGCGAGGTCTGAGCGTTGGCGCTCGCGCAGCAGCAGTGCGTCTGTTACTTCGCGCTCGACCTGCATGCGTTGGTCCGCGGAAGTCTGCTCCCGCGCGACGGAGGCATCTGGGGCTGGGGAGCTGGACCGATCGCGCGAAAGCGTACTATCGGCGCCGGCCCGGAATTTCAATAGCCCGAGGTCGGCGAGCAGCCGATCCCGATCGATGAGGTCATCCAGCAGCCGTCGCGCGACCGCCGCGTATCCAGCGCTATCGACGTCCGAGGTGACGCGTTCTGCGTCGAGACTTGCATCGGTGTGGGCTCGCTCATCCGCGACCTGCCTCTTCGATTGCCCCATACGACGTCCATCCCGGGTAACTGGCGATTCGCCATATCTCACCTTGCTCTACCATTAAGCACGGATGCCCTTGCCGGCGTACGTGTCACTTCACAGTCGAGCCTTGACGCTGCTCGCCACGAGAGGGACACTATACTGAACACGTGCAATATAGTTGCACTCACTGGCAATCACTACAGGGTCAGATGCATGCACCGGCTTCATCCCACGGGCAAGTTCGACAACTACCCCGCGCGCTACCAGTACATCGAGGCGCAGCCCCTGGCCGCAGCCATGGGAGCCGAGATTTGCGGCGTCGACGTCGCCCGGCTCACTGAGGGCCAGGCCGAGGAGGTCCGCCAGGCGCTGTTCCGGCACAAGATGATCTTCTTCCGCCGCACGAAGCTCACGCACGCAGAGCACGAGGCGTTCAGCTTACGCTTGGGTCAATTCGCGGAAGATGCGTACACCCAGGGTGTGCCGGGTCATCGTGACGTGCACCCGCTCATCAAGGAAGCAGAGGATGCCTCGAAGATGGTCTTTGGGGAGGGTTGGCACACTGACTCGCCGTTCCTTCCCGAGCCGCCGGCGATCACGCTGCTGAGGTCCGTTCAGGTGCCGCCGGTCGGCGGCGACACCACATGGGCGAACGCGGCTCTGGCGTATTCGATGCTGAGCGATACGTATCGCGAGATGATCCAGGGGCTCCGGGTGCGCTTCTCGCTGCGCGACGTGCTGAGGTCCGTGCAGGAAGCGGTCGAGCTGAGTGAGAGTCCCATCGGCCGGCTGGCGGCCACGCGAGAATCCGAGGGAGTCTCGGACGACCTCCGCCGCAAGATCATCGGCAATGCGCATCCATTGGTTCGAACTCATCCTGTGACCGGCGAGAAAGCGCTGTACGTCGATTCGTCCTACGGCATCGGCATCGAGGGCATGACGGCCGAGGAGTCCGTGCCGATCATTCGTTACCTGAGCGATCACATCACGCAGCCCGCCTTCACCTGCCGGCTTCGCTGGGAGCCGGATATGCTCGTGCTCTGGGATAATCGGCTTTGCGTGCATCAGGCCTATAACGACTATCAGGGCCATCGGCGCGAACTGTATCGAACGACGGTGGCGGGCGAAAAGCCCACCTGATGCCTTCGGGCTCACAGCCAGCGAGCACTACCATGCAGAACGACATCGTTTCCGAGTTGGCGCAACTTGTCGGGGCCGACATCGTTTCCGGGTTGGCACAACTTGTCGGGGCCGACATCGTCGTCGCGCCCGATGCGCAGAACGTCGTGCGCCACACGCGGGACTATGGAGTTCGAGGCGATGCAGGCGTGGGCATTCTCGCGCTCGCGTATCCGCGCACTACTCAGCAAATTGCAGCGATCCTGAAGTTCTGCAACGAGCGCCGCATCCCCGTTCAACCTCAGGGCGGCATGACGGGTCTCGCAGGCGGAGGTGTGCCGATCGCACCGTGTGTCGTTGTTTCTCTGGAGCGAATGCGCGCCATCCGTGAGATAGACGCGGATGCAGGCACCATTACCGTCGAGGCCGGCGTCGTGATGGAGGCTGTGCAGAAGGCTGCCGACGCAGTCGATCTGTTCTTTCCGCTCGATCTGGGCGGGCGCGGCTCCTGTCAGATCGGCGGCAATCTCTCGACCAACGCCGGCGGCAATCGTGTGCTGCGCTTCGGTATGGCGCGAGACCTCGTGCTGGGTGTCGAGGCGGTGCTGGCCGATGGCACCGTCATCGACTCGCTTCGAAAGGTGATCAAGAACAACACCGGCTACGACATGCGCCAGTTGTTCATCGGCTCCGAGGGCACGCTCGGCATCATCACCGCCGCGGTGCTGCGCCTGTTCCCCAAGGCTCGCAGTGTGAACACCGGCCTCTGCGCCGTCGCCGATTACGATGCGGTACTGCAGCTCCTGAAAAGCGCGCGCGCGGGATTCGGCCCGCAACTCACCGCTTTCGAAGTGATGTGGCCGGACTTCTATCGGCTCGCCACGGAAGGCATGCGGCGAACACCGCCACTGCCGCTGGGCGCCGGCGCATACGTGCTGATCGAGACGATGGGGCAGGACCCGAATGCGGATCAGCAGCACTACGAATCGGTGATCGGCGGGGCGCTCGAGGCGGGCGTCATCAGCGATGCGATCGTCGCGAAGTCCGACCGCGAAACCGGCGAGCTGTGGGCCGTGCGCGATTCGCCAGGCGAATGGCAACGCACGTCGCATTGGCCGCAGCTGAGCTTCGATGTGAGTGTGTCAACGGGCGAGATCGGCGCGTTAGTGAGCGAGATCGACGCAGGGCTGCTGGCTCGCTGGCCTCAGTTGCAGAGGCTGTATTTTGGTCACGTCGCCGACGGAAATCTGCACCTGTCCGTTGGAATGGCAGGCCACGCCGTGGCGGAGACCGACATCGAGGAGGTCGTCTACGAGATCGCCTCCCGCCGCAGGGGGTCGATCTCGGCCGAGCACGGAATCGGCTCTCTCAAGAAGCAGTTCCTGCATTACTCCCGCAGCCCTGCAGAGCTGGCGCTGATGCGCGTGCTCAAGAAAGCCATGGATCCGAACGGCATCCTCAATCCGGGAAAGATTTTCTAGCAGGTTTGTCTTTCCCAGAAGGCTCGTCTTTCCCGGAAAAAATTAAAAAATAGAATATTTTTTTTCTCTGAGAAATTACGAGAACCTCAGAGCGTTTCGAGGAACGCGACCACGTCCTGCACCGATGCGTCGGGCAGAACCTGTGCGTCGAACGGCGGCATCGTCGCGGGCCCCTTGTCTGTCCGGCGAGGCGCGCGAATCTGCCCGGCGAGCTGTTCAGCGGCGAGCCGTTTACCCACACCTTTGAGCGATGGCCCGGTTCCGCCGCCGCCGCCGAAGCCGTGGCATGCCGCGCAACTGCGCACGAACACGCCGCCGCCGCGTTCGATGGCCATGCTGCCGCCCGAAGCGGCGAGACCCGCATCCGGCGCAACGTCTCCCACGGTGTAGAGGATCATGTGAGGCAAGCCGCTGCTCACCCACATCGTGCGCGACAGATTGCCCGACGTGACGGCCACATACTGCCTGCCTGAGATCGTATAAGTAACGATACCGCCGGAGATGCCGCCTCCGGTGGGAGTGCGCAAGAGCACCGAGCCGTCGGAACTGCGCACGGCGTAGAACGTGCCTGCCACGTCGCCAAAGAACGTGACGCCTCCCGCCGTGGGTGTGATGCCTGAGACGATTGGAGCGGGAGCGTGGAATTTCCAGCGCAGCGCTCCGGTGTCTGCATTTACCGAGGTCAGCCAGCCGCTCGGGGCCGGGTTCATCAGCGAGATGATGCTTCCGCCGTAAAACGGCGCGCCCGGCTTGTATTCCACAGAGTTTTCACGGCGCAGAAAGCTGCACCAGTCCACGGCGCCGACGACGATGGCGCGCTCACTGGTGTCGTACGCGGGGCCGTTCCACTGCGTACCCCCGAGCGTGCCGGGGCAAGTCTCGAGGCCCTTCGCAGTGACCGGCTTGTCTTCGTTGCGAATCGTCGTGACGGGCAGTTTGTAGAGCAGGCGATGCGTCTTGCGATCGATCACGCGCAGGTAGCCATCCTTCGAAGCAGCGGCCAGCACTGCGCGGCCATCGCCGAGTTTGAAAAGCATCGGCGCTGCGGCCTGATCGAGATCCTTGTCGTCTGAGGGTGTTGCCTGGAAGTACCAGTCGAGATGCCCGGTGCGGGCATCGACAGCCACGATGGAGTTGGTGAACAGGTTCGCGCCGGTCTTTCGGCGCACATCCCGATGCGGCAGGAAGAAATCGGGCGATGGGTTGCCCACGGGGATGAACAGCTCGCCGGTCTCGGGGTCGAGGGAAAGCGTGCTCCACGTACCGCCGCCGCCCGTTTTCCAGGAATCTCCTTTCCACGTATCGACGCCGAACTGCGTACCCTGGGGAACGGTGTTGAACTGCCAGCGGATGGCACCCGTCGTTGCATCGAACGCAAGAATGCGGCCGTGGACGCCCATCTCACTGCCGGCGATGCCGATGAACACCTTGTTGTCCCACACGATGGGCGCTGCGCTGAGGCTTTCGCCGACCGAGGAGTCCGCGCCTTTCGTGCGCCACAGCTCACGGCCGCTCGCGGCGTCGAGCGCGGTCACGTGACCGTCACCGGTGCCGCGGAACAATCGCCCGTCGCTGAAAGCGGCGCCTCGGGTGGCCGCGCCCGCGGATGCGCGCCCCTCGGACACGTACAGCGTCTTCCACTTGATTCCGCAGTCGACGGGGTTCATGGCGAGCGTGGCGTTGCCGACGGTCACATACATCATTCCGCCAACGACGATCGGGCTTCCGCCGAAACCCCCGAGCTCGCCCACGCGCACCCGGCACACCTCTTTCAAGCCGGCGACATTGGTGGCGTCGATCTGCTTGAGCGATGAATAACGCTGTGCATCGTAGGTCTGGTTGTACATCGGCCAGTCTACATCGGCCGCGAGCACGCAAGGGGCGCAGGCCGCGCCGGCCATCGCAGACAGAACGGTGCAAAAAAGAGTCCTGAACGTCACGAAAGCGTCTCCTGGGAACCGGCGAAGGGCGGGCAGCGAACCTGCGTCTAGCACGTTCGGTGAGTGTGTTCTTTTTAATTCAGTGTAATGCGGACCAAAATGGCCGGGAACACCGATGATCGCATAAGCTGCTTGCGCGAATGGGCTACGCTTGCAGCCGGTATCGCACGAGGGGGGGCTTTCGTGAATACGATCCTGAACATCAGCGCCTTCCTGAAGGTGGCGCGGCTCGGCAGCTTTTCAGCCGCCGCACGCGAGATGGATGCCGCGACATCGGTAATCGCGAAACGCATCTCGCAGCTCGAGAAAGAAGTGCGGGCGAAGCTGATCACGCGCTCTACGCGCGGCGTCACGCTCAGTGCGGCGGGCGAACGCCATTTGCCGCAGTTCGTGCGCTTGATCGCGGCGTACGAGGAAGCCTTCAACTGTCACCAAGGGGACAACCGGCGCATCGAGGGCTTCCTGCGAATCATCTCGCCGCCCACCGTGACCTCGCTGTTCCTCGGCCCGCTGTTCACCCAGTTCCAGCTCGCCCATCCCGGCGTCGATATGGACATCGTGGCGATGGAGCGCTCCGTCAATCCGCTCGAGGAGGGGTTCGATATCGGGGTAGGGGGTTGGCCCATCTCCTATCCCGACGTCATCGACGTCTCGCTGTGCCGCTACGAGCTGGTTACCGTGTGCGCACCTCAGTATCTGAAAGGTAAGCAGGCACCGCGGCATCCCACCGAGCTCGTCGACCATAGTTGTGTGACGACCACGCTTTTCCGTACCAGCTGGGCCTTTTCGCACCCGCGCGGCTCGGTGAAGGTCGAAGTGCATTCGCGCATGCAGGCGAGCGACAGCCGCATGGTTCGGGACGCGGCACGCAAGGGGCTTGGCATCGCGATCCTCCCGTGCATCCTGGTAGAGGAAGACTTGCGCGCAGGAACGCTCGTCCCTGTGCTGGAGGAATTTCCGGTGGCCGCATACTGGCTGAAGCTTCTAGTGCCGCGCATGAAGTTGCATCGTCCAGCCGTGAGCGCGCTCGTTCGCTTCCTCAAGGAGAGTGTGCCACCGGGACCTCCGTGAGCCGCGCTTCTCCAATTAGCGAAAACAGTTGACTGCACTTGGAGACTTCTCGGGCGCGCAACGCGCCCCTTACGATCCGCGCGCATGAGCCAGCGCTCTCAGGAATTCGATTTCATCATCGTCGGCGCCGGCTCGGCCGGCGCTGCGCTTGCCGGACGCCTGAGCGAGGGCACCGACACGTCGGTCCTGCTGCTCGAGGCCGGCCGCGCAGACGATCATCCGTTCGGCTCCATGCCCATCGCGTTTCCACGCGTGGCGAACGACCCCGCCTATGTTTGGCCGTTTGAATCCGAGCCGGAGCCGGGCCTGGATCAGCGGCGGCTCAGCACGTGGCGCGGCAAGGTACTCGGCGGCTGCTCCTCGATCAACGCGATGATCAACGTGCGCGGCAGCCCACTGGACTTCGACTCGTGGCATGCGCGCGGGCTCGAAGGTTGGGACTACGCGAGCGTGTTGCCGTACTTCAAGCGGCTGGAGACGAGCTGGCGCGGCGAGAACGCGTTTCACGGCGCGAGTGGCCCGGTCGCCAACGTTCCGGTCGACTATCCCGAGTCGCTGTTCCTGCAGCTCCAGCAGGCCGCCCTCAACATGGGCGTGCCACTCTGCAACGACCACCATGCCGAGAGCCAGGAGGGCCTCAGCCGTATCGAGTTGACCGTGCAGCGAGGTCGACGCGCCAGCACCGCGCGTGCGTACCTCGAGCCTGCGAAGAAGAAGCCGAATCTCACAGTGCGCACTCATGCGCACGTTACGCGTGTGACGCTGGATGGCTTGCGCGCCACCGGCGTTGAGTATCTTCGTAAGGGCACGCTGGAGCGGGTGCGAGCGACGCGCGAAGTTGTCCTGTGCGGTGGCGCTTACAACTCGCCGCAGGTTCTACAGCTTTCCGGCATAGGCGCCCCACAGCATCTGGAGGCGGCAGGGGTGAAGGTGCTGCACTGCCTGCCTGGCGTGGGCGAGAACCTGATCGAGCATCCTAATCTGCTCAACATCTATCGACTGCGCGGCAAGCTCGGATTCACGAGGTTCCTGCGCTTCGATCGCGCGGCGCTGGCCGTGGCGCAGTGGTATCTGCTCGGCAGCGGGCCGTTCGCAACCGCCGGTTCGGTCGGCAACCTGATCACGCGCTCTCGCGAGGGGCTCAGCCGGCCCAACATCCAGATCGTCTCGGTATCGGTGCATCAGCACGCCCAGCTCTGGTTTCCATGGCTCACACCGTCGCCGGTTTACGCGCTGACGGCACGTATCGGAGTGCTGCATCCGCAGTCGCGCGGTTGGGTGCGTCTGCGCTCGGCCGACCCGCTGGCGATGCCGCGTTTCTGTTTCAACATGCTCACCGAAGCAGCCGACGTCGAGGCAATGGTGCGAGCGCTGCAGATCTGTCGCGAGCTCTACGCGCAGACACCGTTACGCGAGCTCATCTCCGACGAGTTGCTGCCGGGCCCTGACGTTCGCACCGATGCGGAAATCGTGGCTCATATGCGTCAGACCATCGAGCATCGACAGCATCCGCTCGGGACGTGCCGCATGGGCGTTGCAGGCGATGCCGGAGCGGTCGTTGACGCTCGACTACGCGTGCACGGCATCGAGAATTTGCGTGTCGCGGATGCTTCGGTGATGCCCGATGACCCCTCGGGCAACACCAACGTGCCGACCATCATGATCGGCGAGAAGGCCGCCGATCTGCTGCGAGCTGGCCGGGAGCTTCACTGACTCCCCGCTGAGCAGCAGCGATTGGTGTACGCGCGCATGCTTTGGTGTTCTCTTTTCGCGAACGCAGATTACGCGGTTGGTTGACTTCCGGGGGTGGGGTTGAGTTGTTAGGCTCGCGATCAAAAGAGGGTGGCCACTGTGGGGTGAGTCGCCGACTCGGTGATCGTATAAAAGTCTCAGAAGGGGGGACATCGATGAAACGCATTCCAGGCTCCAGCATCACTGCGCTCTTCAGCGGGCGGCCGCGTGCAAGCATGTGCTTTGCCGCGCTCGCTGCAATTTCCGGTGGCGCACGTGCCGCCGATGAAGACAAGACCTCCGGCGGCGAGCTGCAGTCCGTCACGGTGACGGCGCGCTATGAGACGGAAGATCTGCAGAAGACCCCGATTGCGATCTCGACGACCAGCGCCGTTCAGCTCCAGGCGGCAAACATCACGAGCCTGAATACGCTCGGACAGCTGGTTCCCAACCTCTACACGCATCCAGGCGATGCGGACGAGAGCGGCGTGCCCACCATTGTGATGCGCGGCGTGAGCCAGGATGATGCGAGCTATGCGCGCGCTCCGGCTGTTGCGCTCTATATCGACGACGTCTATCACGCGACTGCCGTCGGTTCCGAGCTGGATCTAACGGACGTCGATCGCGTCGAAGTATCCCGCGGCCCTCAGAGCAGTCTGTCGGGCAACGCCAGCATAGGTGGCGCCATCAAGCTCTACACCGCGCAACCGAAAGGGGACAACAGCGGGTACTTCTCGGCCAGAACCGGCTCTTTCGACGAGCTCTCCGCGACAGGCGCCTTCGACACTACGCTTGCGCCAAATCTGTATGCGCGTGTTTCCGGCCACTGGAAGCGCCAGGGCGGCTACGTCAAGGTGCTCGATTTCACTTGCCAGATGCAGGCGCAGGGTACTCCTGAACTGGCGGGGTCTTTCCCGACCAGCCAGCCCGACGTGGCGGCGCACGGTTGCAAAACGGGTGAAGAGGGCGGCGGCACGCAGAATGGGGGCCGCATCAAGCTTCGCTACGTGGCTTCCGACAAGCTCGAATTGAACTTCGGGCTGAACATGGAGCGCTTCGACCTGCAGGGGTCGCCTGAGCTGACCGTCGACGTCACCAATCCGTATCCGAACCCGAGCGGCCTGATCAATCTCTACAACGTGCAGATCGAGAAGCAGTTTGGCGTGCGCTACGACGACCGATTCCTTCCGCCGGCGGGTCAGAAGTATTCGAGCTACGCATCTTACTGCCGCCCCCTGCTCACAGACGTGGTACAGCAGCCGCCGTATCAGCCTACGCCCTCAGGTATCTGCTACGAGAACGCGAGGATGCAGGACTCGTTGATATGGTCCGGCAAGGCCGACTATTCCTTCTCGGACACGCTTCACCTGACCGGCATCGTGTCCTATTCGGACTTCGGTGACGACTTCACGCAGAACGGCGACCAGGGGCCCCTCGGCTATGTGCTGTCGAAGTTCTCGCAGCATGTGATCCAGCGTACCGGCGAGGTGCGCCTGAACGGCACCTCCTTCGGCGACAAGCTGGATTGGGTGGCGGGGGCGTTCCACGTCAACTACGAGGGTCACTCGGACGGCTTCATCGGCTACATCACGGACAACTTCAACGAGTTCGACACCGCGCTGAACAAGTCGGACTCCGGCTTCGTCCACGCGGACTACAAGCTGACAGACAAATGGCGCGTGTCCGGTGGAGCGCGGTACACCTCGGGATCGGTGGAATACCACTTCAATCATCCGGGCCTGCTCGTGATCAACGAGCCCTTCACGGCCGACGAGAAGCGCTGGGACTGGCTGCTGTCAACGGACTATCAGATCACCGACAACACGCTGGGTTACGTCACGGTGTCCACGGGCTCTCGTCCGCCGGGCATCACCACCATCGTGATCACCGCTCAGCAGATGCAGAGCACTCCCGCGGAAGAGCTGAAGTCGTACGAGGTCGGTTTCAAGAACGAGTTCTTCGATCACAAGGTGCGGCTGAACCTCGCGGCGTTCTACTCGGACTACAAGTCGCGCTCCACGACCCAGCAGGGCGTGCAGTGCCTGGGTGAACTTCCGGGTGCAACCTGGCACCCGGATGGGTCGTCGTGCAACGCCCTCTACCCCGCGGATCCCGGTACCGTGCCCTGGTTCATCAGCGTAGGGAAACCCGCCACGGTCAAAGGCTTCGAATGGGATCTGCTGGCGGCTCCGTACAAGGGCCTTCAGCTTGAATTCTCGGGTGGCTACAACAAGTTCGAATCCGGCGTGAAGACGCTTGGTCAACCGGGCTATTTCCATTCTGGCAACCACCTGCAGCCCGCGCTGAACATGCACGCCGACGTGCAGTACGCCCTGCAGTCAGGCATCGGCACATTCACGCCGAGACTCGACGTGAGCTACCAGTCGCAACAGGACTTCGACCCGGCTTCGGGAGTCCGCGCGCCACTTCCTGAGTACACCATCAAGCCCTATTCGATCGCGAACGCGCAGCTCGAATATGCTCCGGTGGACGGCAAGTGGATCGCGACTGCGGGAGTCACGAACCTGACCGACAAGTTCTACTACTACCAGCTGTTCGGCGGCGGTGCGATCAACATCGCCAGCAACGTCGCTCCGCCCCGGCAGTACTTCCTCAGTGTGAGACGCGATTTCTAAAGAACCGGCCCCCCTGGCTCCTGCAGCGTTCTCGAGGCTCCTTCCAGGGATCGAGTGCGTCTGCAGGGGCCATTTCTATTTAGCGCGGGCCAGCAATTGCGAAGTGAGCCATCCCAGCGCGCATGTGGCGCCGAGCCAGACCAGGAACGTCCACCACTGCCCGATCACGGCGAGCACCAGGCCCGGAGCTAACGTCAGCCACGAGCAGGTTCGGCGTATCGATGCGGGCAGCGGGGAAGGAACACCGCCGCCGGGCCCCGAGATACTTCGTCCTCGATGAGTACGACAACACGTACTACGGCTCGCCGGCCAGCTACGCACTGGGCGTGAACGTGCGCGCCTAGCGCATATTCTCTGTAGAGAAAAATAGTCCTCCTGCGGCTGCGGGGCGCATCCATCGTTAGGGTCGCCTGCAGCCATTTCTGCTACGCTATCGGCGTAATTTTCCAGCAGGAAAAGGA
Organism: Gammaproteobacteria bacterium; assembly: GCA_040007735.1. Taxonomy (GTDB): domain Bacteria; phylum Pseudomonadota; class Gammaproteobacteria; order Steroidobacterales; family Steroidobacteraceae; genus JADGHX01. The sequence continues at coordinate 16,733 of JBDTUL010000050.1, forward strand.
GCTTTGACGCGCTCATGAGCCAACCCACCAGGCCCGGCCGCGCTGTGGTAACGCCCGGCGTTGCCCTGAAATCACTCCGCATTGGCCGGGGGTGGACGTTGGCCGACGTCGCGAAGAAAACCGGCATTCCGGTATCGACCCTTTCAAAGGTCGAGAACGGCAAGACCGAGCTGACTATGGACCGCCTGCTGTGTATCAGCGTGGCGCTCGAGGTCAACATCGCGGACTTGTTCGGTTCGCCTGCCCGGGAGCCTGCGGCGCGCGATCGCGCCCGCCGCAGTATCACGCGGCTCGGAGAGGGCAAGGTCGTGGCCTCTTCCTACGGCGACTATTGTTATCACGCGCAGGACCTGCTGGAAAAGCGCTCCGCGCCGATCATTGCCAACATTCGCGCCCGCACCCTGGAAGAGTTCGGTGAGTACCATCGTCACGAGGGTGAGGAATTCCTGCTCGTACTCGAAGGCGAGCTTTCGTTGCATACCGACACCTATGCGCCGCTTCGCCTCAAGAAGGGCGAGTCCATCTATTTCGATAGTGCGATGGGGCATGCCTACGTCTGCGCCAGTGAGGAAGCCTGCCGGATCCTTCTGATCTGTGTGGCGGACGGCAGAGGCGTTCTCCACATGGTCGAGGGCCCTGCGTCGGCGGTGGAGGAATCTGCCGCACGCCCGATGCGCCTTCTGCCAGGGGGAAAGAAGGGCCGCTGACCGTCCGGAAGCTCGCTGGCGATAAGTTGCGCTATAGAGATAAATTTCCATTCAGAAATAATTGTCCCTAGAATGTCTCCTTCCGCTGTCTCAAGGCACGAGGGCTGGCATGAGTGTGTGGACGTCCCGCGAGTTCGACGATCACGAGCAGGTTTGCTTCTTTTCGGATGAGAAGACAGGGCTGCGGGCGATCGTTGCGATCCACTCCACTTTCCTGGGGCCCGCCGCCGGCGGCACCCGGTTCAAGTCCTACGACACCGAAGACTCCGCGCTCGATGACGCGCTGAGGCTTTCTCGCGCCATGTCCTACAAGTCGGCGCTCGCCGGAATGCCTGTCGGCGGCGGAAAATCTGTGATCATCGGCGATCCCCTGCGCATCAAGACGCGCGCGCTGCTGCATGCCTTCGGCCGCTTCATCGACCGCATCGGCAACACTTACGCGACCGGTGAGGATGTCGGCATCACCGTGGCCGACATCGACACCGTGGCCGAAGTCACCCGATTCGTCGGTGGCACCTCAGGTGGGGCGGGCGACCCCTCGGTGCATACCGCCGTCGGATATCTTCACGGGCTTCGTGCCGTTGTCGAAACTGCGTTACGTACCGACTTACTCGATGGCGTTCGAGTTGCCGTGCAGGGGCTAGGAGCAGTGGGCTGGCGCATCGCCGAGCGCCTGCACGCCGCTGG
>JBDTUL010000051.1:0-18084 GCA_040007735.1 Gammaproteobacteria bacterium
GCATAGCGGGGACTATGGAAGCGAAAGGATCGCGCCAAGCTGCCCCATGAGGGACGGCCGCAGTAGGCGACCATTATTTGGACAGGCTCCTGAGCAACCCGGAGCGGGTTACTTCTTGCCGGCCTTCACGGCGGCGCGCCGGGCGGCGTGCCCGGAGGGGAACAGCAGATCCCGCGAGGACCACATGATCTGACCGCTGGCCGTTACGGTGGGGCCTCTCCTGGCGTCCGTTGCCTTGGCATCCGTGACGCGTTCCGCGCCGTTCGATGCTTTGCCGATACCTGACATGTCGGGTCCTTCAGTGACGTGTGAGAAGAGATAGTAGAACAACCGAGGGCGGCGTGCGTAGGTCTCTGATTATAAACGCGCCTGAGTCACAGCAACCGGACCCGTCGAGAGTGAGCGACGGGCCCGGAAGGCCAATGACGGAGCATTCGCTGGCTTTGCCGGCCGTGGGGGCTACCCCGCCGTCAGAATGCGGGTCTCGGCCGCCATGAGTTGGAGCCCCCGCAGCCGTGCCTGTTCCATGGCGCTGGCATCGCCCGAGTTGGCACTCAGGAGCAACTCACGCCAGAACTGGGGCCGTGCCGGCCAGCGGGGCTGAAGCCAATCCGAATGAGCCTCGGCGAGATCGTGAATCTGCCGCAGGGTGCAGACGGTGATGAGCCGCGCGCAATGGGCCGACATGCCCAGCAGCAGCCGGGCGGCCGCGTGCTGACTGCGCGCCAGGTGCCACGCGTACGTGAACACCAGCCGCGCCATCGAGCGCGTCTGCTGCAACGTGAAGTACGGCTGCGCGGCTTTCCTTTCCATATCCCGCACACAGTTTCCGGAGACCCACGTCCAGCGCAGCTGGTCGGCGAAGCCGGCATCGAAAAGCAGATAGGGACACGCCGCCGCGCGATGTCGCGCATCCGGATCCATGGCCCGCAACAGCGGACCCGTTTCGCGCACGAGCAGCGGGCCCTGCGCGTGGGGTGAGGCCGAATACTGCAGGGCCAGCATTTCCAGGCACTGCTCGTTCAGTTCCGCCAGGGCCGCCAGTGTCTCGGCACGCAACCAGGCGTGCGCTTCCCACGGCCGTTCCTGTATCGCACCTGCATCAAGTTCATCAGTGATCGTTTCGCGCTGCACAGACATTCCCAGTACTCCGTTGTGATGTTATGAGTTCCTTCGAGCCGGCAATAGTGACTTTTTTCGCGTAAAAATGCATGTCTCGAATTTGGTCTTTTTCGACCAATTCGGATCTGGCCGTGAGCGGCGATTTCACGTATCTATTACGGGTCAGGCCAGGCAGGCCTGCAAAACGAGCCAGGAACTACAAATCTCAGGGAGGCCTATCATGCGTATCTCCGACGACCGCTACAGCCGAGACCGTTTGCGGCTCGACCTCGCATTGCGATTCATGCGCCACGAAGCCCGCACCCACACCATTCGCAAATGGACCGGGCTCACTGACGATCGCATCCGCAAGCTCTATCGCGCGTATCTCACGGATATGCCGGGCCAGGTCGCGCGGCATCGGGGCAAGTCCCCGGGGCAGGCGTGCTTTTTCATTCGCACGTCGCGCGTCCAGCAGGAAGCAGCGGTGCTCGCCAGTCTCTTCTGCTTGCTCGGTGTCATGCCGTGCACGGTGGTGGTCGACGCAGAGCACCCCTTGCCCGGCGTCGCACGCGGCGAGCGGCTTTGCCAGGCCTTCGAGGCCTACATGACGCTGGTGCCGGCAACCCAGATCACGTTCGAGCACGCGGTGCTGCTCGTGAACGAGCTGGCGCGCGGAGAGGAACTGCAACTCGGCGACTGCACGGCGTGCGGCAGCCTCGTCGTCGTAGACAGCCTTGCGCTCAGGGACATCCAGTGCGGCAGATGTGCAGAGTTGCAGGACCCGCGGCGCTAGCGCTCACAAGTCGGCCTTAACGACGAACATGGCCTCATTTAAGGTCAGATATCGTCGAAGTAGCCGAATTATGAGTAACTCGAGCGACATGACCGAATGTCGCCTGCTGGAGGCTAGAATGCCCGCACCCTCATCGAGCTGCGCATGGACCCAGACCGCTACCGCCCCAACTTCTTCGCTGGCCCCTACCTCGACCGCCGGGGCGAGGAACGCGAAGTTGAGGGCTGGCTGGCCGCGGCTCGCGCAGATGCCTCCACGCTTTACGTCATTGGGCGCGGCACCTCGCAGCTTTTGTTCGCAGAGCCCGAGCCGCGCATCGCATTCGTCACCGGTCACCATCCGCTCATCCGCCAAGCCACAGACGCGCAGCTCGTGCTGCTCGGCTGGTTTCGCGGCACGCGGTGTGTCCTGCTGGACCTGGACGCCGGCGGCAGCGTCGAGGGTGAACTAGAGTGGGTGCCGGGGGCGAAGCTGGAAGAGCTGCGGCCTTTATCCAACCTGCTGCCGGCGGATGAAGCGGGGTTACTCGCCTACGCGCGCGCACTTTCCATCTGGCGAGTCCGCCACCGTTACTGTGGCGCCTGTGGTTCACCACACGTGGCGGAACGCGCCGGGCATGTCATGCGATGTACCAAGTGCGGTAACCAGTCGTTCCCCCGCATCGACCCCGCCATCATCGTGCTGGTGTCGGACGGCGAGCGCGCACTGCTCGGCCGGGCGGCAAGCTGGCCGCCCGGCCGTTATTCCACCATCGCCGGGTTCGTCGAGCCAGGGGAGAGCCTGGAAGACGCGGTCGTTCGTGAAGTGCTCGAAGAAACAGCCGTGCACGTGCGCGGCTCGAACTACCACTCCTCGCAACCCTGGCCGTTCCCCTCGTCGCTCATGGTGGGTTTCCACGCCAGTGCCGAACCGAACTCGCCGGTCCAGGTCAGCGGAGAACTGGAAGACGCCCGCTGGTTCACGAGGGAAGAACTGCTGGCGGGCGCGCCGCTGCTGCCGCCGTCGCAGTCCATCTCCTACAGGCTCATCACCACCTGGTTGCGCGATCCAACGCTGACGCACGTTCCTGCGGACGTCGGATAAGGCGCCCATGTGCCTGCTCGTGCTCGCGTGGCGTGCGCATCCCCGCTATCGGCTCATCGTCGTGGCGAACCGGGATGAATATCACGAGCGGCCCACCGCCCCGCTCGCCAAGTGGCCGGAGCCCAACGACATTCTCGCAGGCCGCGACCTGCGTGCCGGTGGCACCTGGTTCGGGCTGGATCGGCGCCACCGATTCGGCGCTGTCACCAATTTCCGCGAATTGCAGCGGCCGAAGCGCTCGGCACCCTCGCGCGGCGGGCTGGCGCCCGCATTCCTCGCGCAGCAGGCCTCCCCGCAAGAATTTCTGGGCAGCCTGGAGACGGACGCTCCCGGCTACTCCGGTCTGAACCTGCTCATCGGGGACACCGAGGAGCTGTGGTACGCCTCGAACCGGCTGGATCGCTTCGCGCGTCCGCTGTCCGCGGGCGTGTACGGCCTCAGCAATGAATTTCTCGACACGCCGTGGCCCAAAGTCCGGCGCGTTCGCCACACCTTCGAGTCCTGGCTGGGCCGGGCAACGACCGATCCGGTCGAAGACCTGTTCGCGCTGCTGGCGGACCGCACGCCTGCCACCGAAGGTCCCCCGCAGGCCGGTCTGTCGCCCGACTGGGACAGGACACTGTCGGCACCTTTCGTCATACACCCAGCTTATGGAACACGGTGCACGACCGTGCTGCTGCTGGAACCTTCGGGCGCAGCCGTCATGGCCGAGCGCCGTTTCGATTCCACCGGCACACCCAGCGGCCAAACTGAATTCCACCTGAACGCGGGTGACTGGCCCTGAGTTTCTGACCGTGCGCGCGCAGGGAACCGCCGCACTCGCGGCGGCTCTGAGGAAGAGCCCCGAGCGGGCCGCCGGTTCTGACACTAGAATCCCTTTCCTTTGCATCAGGGTTGCGATGGCGCAGCGAAGTTTTCACGTGCTTGCGATGCGCCTCCGACGGGCGTCGTTCGCGGCCGCGTGCCTCCTGTGCGTGCCGCCCGCCTGGTCGAACGTCGAAATCGAGATTCGTGGCGTGGACGAAGCGTTGCGCGCCAACGTGCTCGCGTACCTTAGCTTCGACCGCTATCGCAAGAGCGAGGCGCTGACTGCCGATGTCATCGAGCGCCTTCACAATCGCGTCGAGCGCGAGGTGGCCGCCGCGCTCAAGCCCTTTGGCTACTACGAGCCCAAGACGCATGCGGAGCTGCATGATCTCGGCAGCGGCAACTGGCGCGTGAACGTGGATATCGAACCCGGTCAACCGGTGCTCATGGACCACGTTGATGTCCGCGTTACCGGCCCGGGCGCGCAAGACCCGCTGTTCTCGCGCATCACCGAGAAACCTCCGCTTCGCACCGGCCAGCGCCTGAACCATGCGGCGTACGAACGAATCAAGGGAGACCTGCAGCGCACGGCCGCCAACTACGGCTATCTCGATGCGAAGCTGCTCAAGAGCGAACTGCTCGTGGATCCGCCCGAGCATAAGGCAGACGTGCTGCTGGAACTGGAAACGGGCGCGCGCTACCGCTTCGGCACCACCACCATCGAGCAGAAGGTCATCGATGACGCGCTGGTGCGCAGGTACATGCGCTACGAGCAGGACGAGCCGTTCGACATGACGGAGATTCTCCGCACGCAGTTTGCGCTGGACGACAGCCAGTATTTTTCGACCGTCGAAGTGCTGCCCGGCGACCCGGACCGCGACGAGCACATCGTCCCGGTCAGCATCCACGCCGACCCGAACCGTCGCCATCGCTATTCCTTCGGTGCCGGGTACGGCACCGACACCGGCCCGCGCGGCACCCTGCAGTGGGAAGACCGGCGCATCAACACCAGCGGGCATCGGTTCAACGTGGAGCTGAAGGCCGCCACCCAGCAGAAGAGCCTCGAGTCCCACTACATCATTCCGATCGGCGACCCCGCGCTCGAGAAGCTCGCCTTCGAAACCACCTACGCCCAGCAGCAGTTCGCCGACCTCGACACGGAAGGCATCAAGTTCGAGCCCAGCATTACGCAGGTGTCGGGCCGCTGGCAGTGGGTCTATTTCGTCACCGCAACGAACACCACGACGAGGTCCGCCGTCGAGAACCGCACGGACTCGCTGCTCATTCCCGGCATCAGCGTCGCATCGATTCCGCAGGGGTATCTCGGCGAGGCGCTATTCTCGCGAGGCCTGTATGCCGAACTTCGCGGCTCGCATCACTCGCTCGGCTCAGACTCGGATTTCGTGCAGCTCGACGTGGAGAGCGAGCGCACAATAGAAGTGGCGCGTCGCTGGCACCTGCTGCTGCGAGGTGAAGTGGGCACCAGCATCGTGGCGCAGTTCAGCCATCTGCCGGGCATTTTGCGATTCTTCGCCGGCGGGGATCGCAGTGTGCGCGGCTTCGGCTACAACGATCTGTCGCCGACGGCGGTGGTGAGAGATGCCAATGGAAACCCGCTCAAGGACAAGAACGGGAACGACGTCACCATCAAGGTGGGCGGCAAGCACCTGCTGACCGGCACGGTGGAAATTCAACGCGACCTGCCGCGCAATTTCGGGCTTGCGGCGTTCTTCGACTTTGGTAATGCGTTCGATACCTTCGGCGATCCGCTCGAATATTCCGTGGGCATCGGATTCCGCTTCCGGCTGCCCGCGGTGACGGTCGGCATCGACGTTGCGCAACCGCTCTCGGAGCCCGGCCTCGGGCCCCGATTGCACATTAATTTTTCTCCGAAGCTATGACGCGGCGGATCCTCCTGATCATCGGCCTCGCGATCCTGTTCGTGGTCACGGTGCCCGCGGGGATCCTCTACTACGCGGCGTGCACGGAACCGGGCCTGCAGTTCATCGTCGGGCACATCCCAAAGAAAATCGGCCGTACCGAGCTCGATTTCGTCAATGCGCACGGCACGCTGTCGGGCGGCTTCAAACTCGAGCGCTTCGAGCTGGAGCACGAGCGCGTTCACCTGCGCTTCGAAGGCATAGAGGGCCACCTCACACTCCTGCCGCTGCTGTGGCAAACCATTCATGCCGAGGACATCAGCATGCGCAGCGCGCGCGTCGAAGTGCGGAGGTGGAAAACGCCGCCGCCGAAAGGCTCGCCGCGCTTCCTGCCGCCCGGGCTGAGACTTCGCGTAGATCAGGTGCACATCGGCGCAGGAACGCTGCTTGCCATCAATGGCCGCCAGTACGACGTAACGGACTTGAACACTTCCGGCGTCCTGCGCTATCGCACGCTGCGCTTCTTCGACGTGAACTTCGTGCAGGACGCGACCCGCGTCACCGCAAAAGCCGTGCTCCGTGCGGCGGATCCCATGCAGATCGACGGCGACGCGCGCCTCTCCATCCGCTATCCGGCTCAACCGCCGTGGATCATCGCCGTGACCGGCAGTGGAGATCTGGACGTGCTCGGGCTCACCGCACGCTTCACGTCACCGTTGCTCGCGAACTTCACGGGCAAGGCCGAAGATCTCGCGAGCAACTGGCACTGGTCGGGCAAGGGCCGGATTCAGGATCTGGACCTGCGCACCTGGGGCGGCGGCAACGCGCTGGGGCGCATCAGCGGTCCGCTCAATGTGCGCGGGGATCCTTCCGGGTTTGCCTTGCAGGGGCCTCTCACACCCGAAGGTTTGCACGCGGGCTCGTTCCTGACCATCTTCGAAGGCTCCTACGCTGACCGCGTCATCACTGCGAGTCGCCTCGACATCACGCACTCGTCGTCGCGCGCGCATATCGCGGGCACCGGGGACATCGGTATCGTCACCAACGGCCCGAAGCTCGACCTGCATGGCACGTGGCGCGATTTCCGTTGGCCGCTGGTTGGCTCGGATATCTCGGTCCGCAGCGCATCCGGTGAATACGCACTCACCGGCACGTGGCCTTACAACGTGCGCGCTACCGGAATGATGGCGCCGGCGGACCTCGCTCCCATGCACGTCGAGATGAACGGCAGGCTGGCGAAGAACCTGGTGACGCTCGACGACGTGGATGTCGAAGCGTTCGAGGGCATGGCCAATCTCTCCGGCGAAGTGATGTGGTCGCCGCAGGAGCGCTGGAAAATAATGGGCGATGCGTCGGACATGAACCCGGGGCGGCTGCGCGGGGATTTACCCGGCAAGCTCGACTTCGCCTTCGCCGCATCAGGCCTCGGCTTCGACAAGGACCACAATTTCACCGTGGACATTCACGGGCTGAACGGCCGTTTGCGCGGCACGCCGGCGAGCGGCTCAGGGCTCATCGCTCACCGCAAGAACGTGTGGGAATTCCAGCAACTGCGCCTGGCGCTGGGCGGCACCAAGTTTTCCGCAGACGGCCGCATCGCCGACGCGATGGATCTGCGCTTCGCCATCGACTCAGACGATCTGAGCCTGCTCTCGCAGGAAAGTCGCGGCAAGCTCGTCGCAAACGGCATTCTGCGCGGCACGCTCGCGGACCCTATCATCGTGGCGGAGCTGCATGGCGGCGCCATGACACACGAAGGCATGACGCTCGATGCGCTCAACGCCACGGTCGACTTCGATTCCAGTGGCAGTCGCCCCTCCAAGGTGGATATCCGCGCGCGCAACTTCACGTACCGCGAGCGAACCCTCTCAGATCTGGCGCTCACACTCGACGGCGCGGCGGGAAACCATGTAGCGCACCTGGATGCCAAGGCTACGGGGCTCGCGATTCAATCCGAGCTGACAGGCGCGTTCGCTCACGGCGCATGGCTTGGAAAGCTCAACAAGCTCAGTGTGAACGGTAGCGAGGCGCTGCATCTGGAGCTCGATACGCCGGTGGCCCTGGCCCTGTCGGGCGACCACTCACGAGTCGACTGGTTCTGCCTGAACGGCGCGCCCGCGCGCGTGTGCGCGGATGGCGAGTGGACTCCGGCGAAGTGGCAGGCCACCGTAAACGCGACTGGTCTGCCGATGCGTACGCTCACATCGGGGCTCACGCCTTCGGTCGACTATCGGGGCCGCCTTACCGTAACGGCGCGCGCGTTTGGCGGAGCCAACGAGCGTGTGCAGGGAAATCTGCGCGCAGATCTGGTTGATGCAGCGATCGCTCACAAGCTCGCGAGCGGCAAGACTGAGCGCATTACGCTTGGTACTGGCCTCGTCACGCTCGATGCCACGGACTCGATGATCGACTCCGCCGTCACGCTGGACGCGGGAGACATCGGCACTATCAAGATGAAAATGGACGCGCAACGCTCCACCGATCGCTGGCAGGACATGCCCGTCGTCGGCGCAGTGCATGCTCAGACTGCGGAGCTGGGCTTCATCTCGCTGTATGCGCCGGAAGTCGATCGCGTGTCCGGCAAGCTCATGGCGGACCTGTCCATCAGCGGCACGCTCGGCACGCCGTTGCTGGATGGAAGCTTCAAGCTCTCGGACGCAGAGCTCGACCTGTATCAGGTGAACCTGGCGATGCGTGGCACGGAACTCGAAGCGCACCTGCTGCGAAACGGGCTGGATTTCAAAGGCTCCTCGCATGTCGGGCCCGGGCTGGTGAACGCAAGCGGTCATCTCGAGTGGCGAGATGCGCAGCCCTACGGCAAGTTCCGGCTCGAAGGCGAGAACCTGCGTGTGGTCGACGTGCCCGAAGCGCAGATCGACGCATCCCCAGCGCTCGATTTCAAGATCGACGGACGCCGCATCGAAGTCACCGGCGCTGTGAAAGTGCCCTACGCGAAGATCGTGCCAGCGGACCTTACCAACGCCGTGCGTTCGTCCTCCGACGAGGTGCTGGTCGGGCAGGAGCGGGAAGATCCCTCGAAGCGCTTCGAAGTCAGCACGGCTATCGCGCTCACGCTTGGGGACAAAGTGAGCATCGATACGCTGGGCCTCACCGCGCGCCTCACGGGCACGCTTGCTTTGCGCAGTGGTACGGACGAAATCACACGAGGCTCGGGCGAGCTCTCGGTGGAAGAAGGCAAGTACGCCGCATACGGCCGCCGACTCGATATCGAGCGCGGCCGGCTGGTGTTCAGCGGCGGCCCGGTGAACAACCCGGGCGTGGATATCCGGGCCGTGAAGGAATACCCCGACGTGAAGGCGGGGGTAAACGTGCGCGGCACGCTGCTGCAGCCAAGGCTTTCGTTCTTCTCGGAGCCTTCGCTGCCGCAGTCGCAGATCGTGTCGCTGATCCTGGCCGGCGGCTCGTTCGAATCCGCCCAGAACCGGAACAACCCCAACCAGGCCGGCAACGAAGCGCTGGCCCAGGGCAGTGCCATCCTGGCCCAGCAGCTGGGGGCGCGCGTGGGCATCGAGGATGTCAGCCTGGAATCCAACCTTTCGAACGAGACGTCGCTCGTGCTGGGCAAGTACCTCTCGCCGCGGCTTTACGTGAGCTATGGCATTAGTTTTACGGAGCAGCTCAATACGTTGAAGCTGCGGTATTCGCTGACGGACCGGTGGACGGTGAAAACCGAAGTGGGCCAGGCCCGCGGGGCGGACCTCGTGTACACGATCGAGAAATAAGCAGCTCTTAAGATCCCGGGTCCCGGAGCACTCAATCACCTGGCGGCTGGGAGTTTCTTTTTATTCTGAGGCGATCGCCGGGCGAAGCCTTTCCTTTTTCATTGAAGCCTTTTCTTTTTCATTTTGGGAAGAAAGAAAAATTCCCAGCCGCCCGGCGAATGAGGGCTCTTAGTCCTTGACGAGCCCTGCATTAATATGCAGAATGCGCGCGATTTTATGCACGCCCCAATCCCAACATGTTGATGGACAGCCACCAAGGCGAACGCCGCGAGGCCATCATGCGCATCCTGCGCGGTGGGCTCGTGCGCAATCAGCAAGACCTGGTGCGCCTGCTGAAGAAGGAAGGCCACGGCGTCACGCAGTCCTCGGTCAGCCGGGATCTGCGCGACCTGGGCGTGCTCAAGGCCAGCAGCGGCTACGTGCTGCCCTCCGAAGACAGCTCCCGATCGAACGGCAATTTCAGCACGCTGGCGCAGTTCGTCCGCGCCATCAAGCCGGCGGGGCCGTGCCTCACGGTCATCCGCACCACCATCGGCACGGCGCAAAGCGTCGCCGTCGCCATCGATAAGGCCGAATGGCCCGAAGTCGTCGGCACCATCTCCGGTGACGACACCATTTTCATCGCCACAGACGGCGCCCGCGCGCAGTCCGAGCTCAGCGAGCGCCTGCGCTCCCTTTTCCGAGTCTGACCATGCCCAACACCGTTTCCAACCTGGGCGCCAAGCCCATCGTCCTTGCGTATTCCGGCGGTCTCGACACCTCGTTCCTGGTGCCGTGGATTGCAGAGAACTACGGGCGCCCCATCATCACGGTCACCGTCGACACCGGCGGCATCGATGCGGAGGCGGCGCGCACGCTGGCCGAGCGCTCGAAAGCGCTTGGCGCCGTCGAGCACCACATCGTCGATGCCCGCGCGGACTATTTCGAGCAGGTGCTGCGCTTCCTCATCATGGGCAACGTAAAGCGCGGCCAGCTCTATCCGCTGTGCGTGGGCGCGGAGCGCGTGATGCAGGCGCAGACCATCGCGCACATGGCGCGGCAGCTCGGCACCAACATGATCGCGCATGGCTGCACGGCCGCCGGCAACGACCAGGTGCGGTTCGAAGTGGCCTTGCGCACGCTCGCGCCGGAGCTGGAAATCCTCGCTCCAGTGCGCGACAAGGCGTTCAAGCGCCAGGACGAGCTCGAGTATCTGCAGAAGCGCAATCTGCCCGTGCCGCCGTTCGGCGCTGCGTACTCGATCAATCGCGGCCTGTGGGGCGTCACCATCGGTGGCAAGGAAACACTCACGTCGACGGGAAGCATTCCGGATAGCGCGTGGGTGCTCACGCGCGACGCATTCACGAGTCCCCGTGCGGCCGAGCGGCACGTCATCTCGTTCGAGCGCGGCCGGCCCACGAAGCTCGATGGCAAGGCGATGTCGCCCGTGGATGTCATCGAGAAACTGGAGCTGCTCGCCGCGCCATTCGGCATCGGCCGCGGCATCCACCTGGGCGACACCATCATCGGCACCAAGGGCCGGGTCGCGTTCGAAGCGCCGGCCGCCGAAACGCTGCTCAATGCGCATCGCGAGCTGGAAAAGCTGGTGCTGACGCCACGGCAGCAGCGAATCAAAGAACTGGTCGCGGGGCCTTATGGCGACCTGGTGCACGAAGGCCAGTTGCTCGATCCGGTGTGCCGGGACATCGAAGCGCTGCTGGTGTCTTCGCAAGAGCGCGTCACCGGTGATGTGCACGTGCTGTTCCGGACCGGCAATCTCTTCATCGAAGGCGTCGAGTCACCCTACTCTTTGATGTCGGCATCGAAGGGCGTGTACGGCGAAGCCGCGGGCGAATGGACTGCCATCGACGCGCTCGGCTTCTCGAAGATCGTGGCGCTCACCGGCGTCTTCCATCGCCGCGCCGGTGTCGGCCACTCTGGCAAGGAAAGTTGAGATGACCAAATTCTTTTCCGTTCGGCGCTCCGCGCCGCTAATCCTACGGGCTTCGTCCTCGAAGACCGTAAGTCCTGAGCGACAGCTCATGATCACTCCTGAGCGCAGCTCATGAGAAGCGTAGTAGTAGACAAGATAGCGTCCGTCACGCAGGCCTGCGGCCTGTCGCATGAAGTGCGCGTGGCCTCCGACATTCCGGCCGAGGAAGGCGTGGTCGTGGTCGTGGAGGTGCTGAACAACAAGTCCACCTATAACACCCTCGAGCTCACCAGCGGCCGCATGGCCAAGGTCGGCAAGGGCGATGTGGTCGTGGGCGCGCTCGGTCATCGCAAAGCGCTGTTCGGCTATTCCGGCCACGTGCCGGAAAGCGTGAAGCCCGGCGACATCGTGCAGATGCTGAACATCGGCGGCGTGCTCGGCATCTGCGATTCGGTGAACCCCGACAAGGGCAAGCCGTTCGACTGCCGCGTCATCGGCGTGGCGCTGCATTTCCCGTATCTGGGCGAGCGCATCGGCGTGCCGGCGCGAGCGGGCAAGAGCAAACTGGATTTCAATGCGAAGCTCGACACGCGTGGCGTGCCGGTCGTAGCGCTCGCCGGCACCTGCATGGAAGCCGGCAAAACTGCAGCGGCCTGCGCCATCGTGAGCCGCATGCGGCATCGGGGCCTGATCGTCGATGCGTTCAAGGCCACCGGTGTCTCCCTCCGTCGCGACATTCTCGCCATGGAAGATGCCGGCGCGCGCAATTCGATGATCTTTACGGATCTCGGTGTCATCTCGACCACGCGCGCGAACGGCCCTGCGCTCACTCGCACCATGCTCACGGAGCTTGCCTCCGGAAAGCCGGATGTCATCGTGTTCGAGCTCGGCGACGGCATCCTCGGCACGTACGGCGTCGATGCCATTCTCGAATGCCCGGATATCCGGGCCGCGCTCACCGGCGTGGTGCTGTCTGCTAACGATCCGGTTGCGGCGTGGGGCGGCGTGAAGCTGTTGCGCGAACGCTTTGGCATCGAGCCGTGCGTAGTCACGGGCCCTGCCACCGACAACAGCGTTGGCGTGGACATCATCGAGAAGCAGATTGGCGTCTCCGCGTTCAACGCGCTGAGCGCGGGCGCGGCGCTCGGCGATCGAGTGATGGAAGCGGTTGGCGTCACGGGCATCGTTTCGCTGGCCGATGGGGCCGCGGCGTGAGCAGCGGCTCTGCATCGAGCGGGAAAATTCCGACAATCGTACTCGGCGGCACCGGGTATGTGGCCGGTGAGCTGCTGCGGCTGATTGCGGGCCATCCTCAGTTCGAGCTGGCGGCTGCGATGTCGGACAGCCAGCCGGGCGAGTCGGTGGGCAAAGCGTTTCCGCATCTGGCCAGCGTCTACGCGGGCGCGAAGTTCAAATCGCAAGACGAAGTGGCGCGGCTGATCGCGGAGCTGCCGCAGTCGGCGGTGTTCGGCGCCGCTCCACATGGCGTGTCGGCAGCGCTCATCGATTCGCTGCTGAGGACCGCGGAACGCGCCAAGACCAAACCGCGCGTCGTCGACATCTCGGCGGACTATCGGTTCTCGACGCCCGAAGCGTACGAGGCTGTGTACAAGCACCCGCACGGCGCGCCGGAGCGCATCCGCGACTTCACGTGTGCCGTGCCCGAGCATTTGAAGACAGTCGAGACTCAGCACGTCGCGCATCCGGGATGCTTTGCGACCTCCGCGCTGCTGGCTTCCGTGCCGCTGCTGAAGCTCGGCCTCGTCGAACCGATGCTGTTTCTGAGTGGGGTCACCGGCAGCACCGGCGCGGGGCGTAAGCCCGTGGAAGGCACGCACCATCCCGTTCGCCACAGCGATCTATATTCCTATAACGCGCTGGCCCACCGGCACGCACCGGAAGTTGCCGCCTGCGCCAAGGCCGTCACGGGTGTCGAAGCCGAGTTCGCATTCGTGCCGCACTCCGGGCCGTTTGCCCGCGGCATTCACATGACGTTGCAGGCACGTCTGAAATCGCCCATCGACACGGCGAGCGTGTTGGCGAAGCTGCGAGAGTTCTACGCGCACTCGCCGTTCGTGCGAGTCACAGACACCGCAGCGCGCGTCAAAGACATCGTTGCCAGCAACTACGCGCACCTCTCCGCCGCATCGTCCGGCAAGACCATTGCGGTGATGTGCACGGTGGACAATCTCGACAAAGGCGCCGCCGGCGGCGCCGTGCAATGGATGAACCGACTCTTCGGTTTACCGGAAAGCTCGGGCCTCACCGCCCCCGCGCCGGGATGGACCTGATTCAAACTGGAACCGACACAATGAATGCCGAAGCGAAAGTGACGCAGACCCAGACCGCAAGCCAGGAGTTCCTGGCCCCGGTGTTCGCCCAATATCCGCTCGAAGTGGTGTCCGCCGAAGGCGTGTGGCTGCGCAATCGTATCGGCGAGCGCGTGCTCGATTTGTACGGCGGACATGCTGTCGCCGCGCTGGGCTACGGCCACGCGGGCTGGACGCGCGCACTCACGGAGCAGGCGAAGCTCTGCAACTTCCAGAGCAACGCGGTGCCCATGGACGTGCGCTCGCGCGCCGCCGAGCGTCTGGTGAAATTCGCCGGCCCGGGCTTCGACCGCGTGTTCTTCATCAACAGCGGCGCCGAAGCGAACGAGAACGCACTTCGCATGGCGTTCCGCATCACCAGGCGTTCGCAGGTGGTTGCGCTCGAATACGGCTTTCACGGCCGCACGGCTGCCGCTGGGGCGCTCACGTGGGGCGCCGCCGAGAAGTGGTATGGTTTTCCGCGCACGCCCTTCGACGTCAGCTTCATGTCCCGCACGGATGTCTCGGTGTTCCCTCAGCACATCACTGAGAAAACGGCCGCCGTCCTCGTCGAGCCCGTGCAAGGTCTCGGTGGTGCATTCGACATCGGTGCGCCTTACCTCGAAGCCCTGCGCAAGCGGTGCGATGAGGTCGGCGCATTGCTGATTTTCGACGAAGTCCAGTGCGGCATGGGCCGGACGGGTTTTCCGTTCGCGGCCAACATGTACGACGTGAAGCCAGACATGATCACAGCCGCGAAAGCGCTGGGTAACGGCTTCCCGTGCGCGGCGCTGCTGACGTCGCCGAAGGTGTCGGCGGCCATCAAGCTCGATGCGATGGGCACCACGTACGGCGGCGGCCCCATGGCATGCGCGGCTATCGAGGCAGTCATCGAAGCCATCGAGTCGGAGAAACTGCTGGAGCAGGTCCAGCGAGTGTCGAAATACATTCGTGACACGTGTGTCATCGGGCCGGTCACCGGTGTGCAGGGTGCGGGGTTGCTTCTGGGCCTGCGCACGACTCGCCCCGCGAAGGAAATTCACGCCGAGTTGCTGGAAGTCGGCATCCTCGCCGGCACCAGCACGGACCCCAACATCCTGCGCCTCCTGCCTCCCTTCATCCTGGAAGAGCAGCACGTCGACATGCTGCGCGACGCGTTGTCGTATCTCGCATGAAACGCTTCCTCGACCTGGCGGATCTGTCGCGCGACGAAATTCGCGCGCTGCTGGATCTCGCCAGCCGCCTGCAAACGAACCCCGAGCCGCAGGCGCTCGTGGGCAAGATTCTCGGGCTCGTGTTCTTCAATCCTTCGCTGCGCACGCTCGCGTCGTTCCAGGCCGGCATGTCGAAACTGGGCGGCACGTCGTTCGTCATTACCCCGGGCCAGGGCACGTGGCAGCTGGAAACGCGGCTCGGTGTCGCCATGAGCGGCGCGGCCGCGGAACACGTGCGCGAGGGAATTCCCGTGCTCGCATCCTATTGTGATGCGCTGGGCATTCGCGCCTTCGCCGACGGGAAGGACCTGGACGCCGACCTCAGCGAAACGAATTTCAATGCGATGGCCGCGCTGGTCGACAAGCCGCTCATCAATCTCGAGTCCGCGGCGAACCATCCCTGCCAGGCGCTGGCCGACTGGAAGACGATGGACGAGCTCGGCGTACCGCGAAACGGAAAGTTCGTGCTCTCGTGGGTTTATCATCCGCGCGCGCTGCCGTTGGCCGTGCCGTCCGCCGCCGTTCATATGGCGGCAATGCGCGGCATGGATGTTACGGTGCTGCGCCCGGAAGGTTTCGCCCTGCCGCAGCAGGTAATGGACAAAGCGCGCGCCGCCGCCGCGTTGTCCGGCGGTGTAGTGCGTGAAACCTCCGATCGCCGCGAAGCGCTCGAAGGCGCACAAGTGGTGTACGCCAAGGAGTGGGGCTCGACCTCGCACTATGGCGATGCCGAAGCCGATGGCCGCCTGCGTGCTGGCCTGACCGACTGGTGCGTGCGGAACGATTGGTTCGGAACGGCGGCGAGCGATTGCCGCCTGATGCATTGCCTGCCGGTGAGACGCAACACCGCCGTGGCCGATGAAGTGCTCGATGGTCCGCGTAGCGTCGTGCAACGCGAAGCCTACAACCGCCTCACTGTGCAGATGGCGGTGCTCTACAAGCTGCTCAAGGGAAGCTGAAGATGATGAACCGTGGCGATCAGACTCTGGCGATTCGCGCGTTGAAGAACGCCGCGCCGTACATTCGCATGTACAAGGGCAAGACCTTTGTCGTGAAGGCGGGCGGTGGCGTATTTGCCGACACCGAATCCACGCGCGTGCTCATCGAGCAGATCGGCATCCTGCATTACTTCGGCGTGCGCGTCGTCATGGTGCATGGGGGCGGTCCGCAGGTAACGGAGCTGGAAGGTGCCCTCGGCCTCACCAGCCGCGTAGTACAGGGGCGCCGCGTGACGGACCAGAAGTCCATCGACGTCACCGCCATGGTGCTGAACGGTCTCATCAACACGCGCATCCTTGGCATCTGCCGCGACCTGAACATCGATGCAGTGGGCATCAGCGGCGTCGATGCGGGCCTCATACGCGCTCACAAGCGCCCGCCCGTGAAGCTGGATGATGGCAGCGGCCAGACAGTGGACTACGGCTTCGTGGGTGACATCGATGGTGTAGACACCACGGTGCTCAAGAAGCTGCTCGACAACGGCCTCATGCCGGTGGTGAGCCCATTGTCGGCGGATGCCACTGGTGTATTGCTCAACATCAATGCAGACACCGTGGCTGCGGCAATCGGCGCGGCCCTGGGCGCGGAGAAGCTCATCCTGTGCACCGGTGCGCCCGGCATTCTCGAGCGTGTCGAAGATGCCGGCTCGCTCATCTCCTACACAGACCTTCGCGGTCTCAAACGTTTGAAAGATGAAAAGCGCATCGTCGACGGCATGCTGCCGAAAGCGAAGGCCATCGAAGACGCCATTCGAGGCGGTGTGCGGCGCGTGCACGTGGTGTCGTACAAGTCGCCCGAGGGCATTCTCGGCGAAGTGTTCACGAACGAAGGCACCGGCACGCTCATCGTGGCGGACATCAACGCCATTCCGCCGGACGAGCAGCAGAACGCGAGCGGCGGCTGATTCCATGACGCGGCTCTGGGACAAAGGCGCGCCACTGGATGCCCGGGTGCTCGAGTACACGGCCGGCGAGGACTACGCGCTCGATGAGCGCCTGGTTCGCTACGACGTGCGCGCCTCGATCGCGCATGCCGAGATGCTTTGTGCCCAGAAGCTGCTCACCGATGCAGACCTGAGCGCCATTCGTTCCGGGCTGGAGGCGATCGCGAAAGAGCACGCCGAAGGCAAGTGGCGCATCGAGCTCAGCGATGAGGACGGCCAGACCGCGCTGGAGAAGCGTCTCACCGCGCGCATCGGCGATGCCGGCGGGCGCGTGCATCTGGGGCGCTCGCGAAACGACCAGGTGCTGACGGCGCTGCGTTTATATCTGCGCGATGCAGTGGCTGCGCTCAGTGAAAGCGCTAGCAACGTGGCTTCGGCGCTGGATCGGCTCGCCCAGCGCGAGGCCAGCACAGCGCTTCCTGGCTACACTCACATGCAGCAGGCGATGCCGAGCTCCGTGCCCCTTTGGGCAGGAGGCTTCGCGGCTGAGATTCGCGATGACGCGGAGGGCTTGCTGCTCGCGCAGCGGCGGCTCGGCAAGAACCCGCTCGGCTCTGCGGCTGGTTACGGCACGCCCGCGCTTCCCATTGATAGAAGCGCCACGCGAGACAAGCTTGGTTTTGCGGTAACTCACGAGCCTGTCACTGCCGTGCAACTCTCGCGCGGCAAGGCGGAATCGCAGATTCTGTTCGAGATAGCGCTGCTCATGCAGGACCTCGGCCGCTTCGCCGCCGACGTGCTGCTGTTCTATACGCAGGAGTTTGGATTCCTGATGTTGCCGGATGCCTTCACGACCGGGTCGTCGATCATGCCGCAGAAGCGGAATCCGGATGTGTTCGAGTTGATTCGCGGGCGCTCGGCCACGGCCCTGGCGTGCCTGTCTGAGGCTTTGGGGCTGTGTGCGAAACTCCCGTCAGGGTATCAGCGGGATCTGCAGCTTTTGAAGTTGCCGTTGTTTCGGGGCATCGATCTAGCTACTCAGACGCTGGATATTTTGCCGCCCGCCGTTGATGCGATGAAGTTTCGGCCCGAGCGCATTCATCTGGATGCGGCGATTCATGCGGCTGAAGAGGCGAATGCGATGGTTGTCAGGGAAGGGATTCCGTTTCGCGAGGCTTATCGACGCGTCGGGGCAAAACTTCTCAAAGGTTGAAATTCACCTGAAATCCTTCCCAGCCGCCCGGCGATTGAGGGCGCTGATTCCGGATCAAGAGCCCTCAATCGCCGGGCGGCTGGAAAGGGCGCCTGGCGCTTCCGGTTTGCAACCTTCAAACTTCTGCATCGGGTTGCGCCTCAG
>JBDTUL010000052.1:0-18083 GCA_040007735.1 Gammaproteobacteria bacterium
GCGACTACTGGCCGCCTGATAGCCTCCTACGGAGGGAGGCGCTACTAGCTAAAATAGGCAGACCAGGTCTCGCGGTGCTTTAGAACCGGCGTTCTTCAAATCTGCATCTGACTGACACGGACTCGAATCTGAATTGCAGGAACAGCGCGTAGGGCCTCACCCCAACAATTCCACTGAAGGCCGCTAAACGCCACGCAACAAGGCAGCAGGATCGCCATCGCCCGCCTGAAACGATCGTGAGAGTGAGCCAACGAATACGGGTGCGATTTCCGCACGTTGGCAAAGTTCCCGGCTGCCGCGCCAGATAGCGCAACGGCCGGTCCTCTCTGAACGATGACCGGGTGGCCGTGCGAGCGCAGAAGCCGCATGCTCCCATCGACATGATCGATCGCACCTATCGATGACGGCTCCTTCAAGAAGCCACCAGGTCGCCCCATTCTCATTGCCCTGTCGAAACATAGGACATCGCAATGAGGATCACCTTCACCGCTCTGCTATCGGCGTGCATACTGGCCGGCATAAGCGGTACAACGTCATCGGCCACGTCAGCAGGCGTCGCCGCACAGTCACCGCCCAGCGTCTATCGCTTCATGATCGGCGACGTGCGCGTGGTCGCCCTGTCCGACGGCACGGTGCCTATCAACCTTCATGACCTGCTACGCGGCATCGCCCCTGAGCAAACAGACGCGTTACTCGCCCACAGCTATTCGTCGAACCCGGTCGAAGCTTCGATCACTGCATTTCTGCTTGAATCAGGCTCGCGCCACGTGCTTGTCGACACTGGCGCAGGTGAGCTGTTCGGCGCGCACAATGCCGGCCACCTGCCCGAGACGCTACGCGCCGCGGGTGTTTCGCTGGAGCAGATCGACGATATTCTGATCACCCACGTACACAGCGACCACAGCGGCGGACTCGCCGTGGGTGGCAAGATGCTCTTTCCGAACGCAACGATTTACGTCGGCAAGCCGGATGTGGACTACTTTCTCGATAAGACGAACGCCGCGAAGACTCACTACGCCGCACGTTACTTCGACGAGGCCGCGGTGACTTTGAAACCATACGTCGATGCGGGGAAAGTGAAGGCGTTCACCGCACGCAGCGAACTGCTGCCCGGAATCGTTGGAGAGGTGCACCCTGGGCATACGCCCGGATCCGCGTTCTACACGCTGACAAGTCGCGGTGTGAGCGTCGTTTTTATCGGCGACATCATCCACGCCGCTGCCGTGCAGTTTCCGGATCCGCGGGTGACGATCACGTTCGATCAGAATCCTTCGCAGGCGCGCGACGTGCGACTGAATGCGTTCACGCGCTTCGCGGCAGACGGCACGCTGACAGCGGCCCCCCATCTGCCGTTTCCCGGTGTGGGTCACATTCGCGCGGAGGGTAGCGGCTACCGTTGGTATCCGATTGAGTACGCAGATCGTGCAGGCGGCGACACTAACTCGACATCACAGCTCGAGCAGCGTCTGAAATCTGCTCCCTGAGCCAGGCATGCGCGGGGTCTTCCTGGCACTGCGCGTGCCAGAAAGCTGAGAGCTCGTACTCGCCCAGGTCGATCGGCGGCTCGAACAGCTCCACGGGCCGGCACGAATCGGGACAACAAACTCCTGGGCAAGGTACACACGAGATCGCTGCCCGCCACGATCAACGGCGCGAGAGCGTAGCTCTGCACTGATGCGAGCACGCGGCGCTCGCGCCCGTGGGCTGCCAGCACTTCGTCCACCGTGCCGGTGAATCCACCGCCTTCCATGGAAACCACGAGGTGGTCGAGCGCACAGTACACGTCGAGATCGAGCGCATCAGTGCCACGCGGATGATCCTTACGCTGTGCCGTCGCGAGCCGCTCCCTGACGATGACGCGACCAATCCAATCCGCGTGCGCTGTGGTCTGCCTGAACCAGTTCGAGAAAATCCCGCTTTACACGCTACTTTCTCGATCCGACGCCTCTCCGGAAATCGCTCTACCCACCAATCAGTTGATTTTGTTCGACTAACGTTGGGACAGCCCTGGACTGAGTTTGAAGTTCAGCAACTTCTCATCGCGACACGTTGGGAATTCGATGTGCCGACAATGCTGTTCGTGATCGTATCGATGGCCTTCATCGCTATCGGCGTATGGCGTTCGGGACGGTTGGATGTAATCAGCGCTCCTCTGCTGCAGGTTGCGTACGTCGTAGTTTCGGGTTTCATGTTCATTCGGGCATACGCGGCGATAGTCAGAGCGCGTACGCTGGGAGCGTTGTTAACTGACTTGACTCCGGCATTCGAAATTGCGAATTCCGTTTTGCAACAGGCAACCTTCTATCTACGTAACGGAACGTTCTTGGTTCTTTTCCTCGTCACCGGCCGAAAGCAGGCGTTCCTACGATCATTTCACCCGTACCCGCATCGGTACTGCAGGAACAGCGTGTAGCGCTTCTTCGGAATTTCCTGCGTCCACCGAAAGCTACTGAGCGCTCAGCAGCCTTCAGGATCATTGCCGTGACGAATCGCCGAGGAGCCACTCGTACGCCGGCTGCACTTCAACATCCGGCGCCTCAATCTCACCGGCGGCGTCACGATCAAGAACCAGCAACCGGCGACGGGCCCGCGGATGCTCACGCGCGGCGGCGGCGAGCGCGCGCAGTTCTCGGCCAGCAGTGTCGGACGATCTCAAGTCTGCGCATACTTGAACGAGTTCCTCACCCGTATCTCTATCGCGCGTAAGAAAGTCGACCTCCAGGCCATCGCTGGTCTTGACGTAGCCCGTTGCCACTTTACGCCGCTCCAGCTCATTCAAGACCGCCGTTTCCAGGGCGTGCCCCAGATTCATGCGCCCGCTGGCGTCGAACGCGGGAATGAGGCCAGGGTCTGCCGGGTAGATCTTGCGGGGATTGCTATTGCGCTTGCGTTCAGAGTCCGTGGCGAGCGGCACCTCGCTCAACAAAAACGCATCGGTGAGATGACCGAGCATGCTGCTTACAGCGTCGCGCGCTACGCCGTGACCTTGCGATTTTAGATCCTGCGTCAACTTGTGAATACTGAAGCTTCCAGCCGGATTGCGTAAGCATTGACGCACGAGCCAGCGGAGCGCAGTCACTTGCGACACTTCGAAACGCTCCACGACATCGCGGAACAGCACAGTATCCACGTAGCCCTGTAGAAGCTCGATCCTCAGTGAAGCGCCAAGACCTTGAGCCTCTGGGAACCCTCCTTGGACCAGAAACTCGCGAAAACGCTTCTCGACCAGGGAGCGCTCTGCCGCAGTCCATCTTTTTGCCGGCTTCGCGGGTTCCTCGCCTCGATGGCGAAGGAACTCGCGGAAACTGAAAGGGCGAATCACAGTTTCCATCCCGCGCCCGCGCAGAGAGGTGTGTACTTCGCGCGAGAGCATCCGCGCAGAAGAACCTGAGACAACGAACTCCGCGTGCTCGGAGTCCATGACGCGCCGGATGAAACGCTCCCATCCAGGCACCAGCTGAATCTCGTCCAATAGCCAGAGCACACGTTGACGCGCCCGCAGTGCCGGATGGCGCCGGTAGAACTCCTCAAGCAGGAAGCCGAGCTGATCCACACCGATACCGGCTAACCGGTCGTCATCGAAGCTGAGGTAGAGGGCTCGCTCAGGAGGCAGCTCAGCCCGTCGCTCAGCGAGTAGCTGGCGCAAAAAAGTGGTCTTGCCTGCACGGCGCATACCGATGACGGCGTGCGCTTTGCCCGGGACTGCAGGCAATCGCGCATCCCGTCGCGTCAAGGGCGGCGGAGGACTGGCTTCGAGTGCGGCGTTAAGCCGCTCCTCAAGGACGGGGTGCAGTGGCATGCCACTACGATGGGGAATAAGGTGGCCTTCTGTCAAGGCCAGATAGGCTGGAGTGTGGCTCTAGTCAAGGGCCACCTTCCTCCTCCCGCTTGGCGCGAAATCCTACGCCTCCCCTCCGCGCGCAAATTCGCGACTACCTACCTGACACGAACGCGGACGAGTAGTGCAGGAACACTGCATATCCCCTCTTCGGAATTGCCTGCATCCACCGAAGGCTGCTGAGCACTCTGGAGCGCTGCTTGGACGGGAGTCGTTATGGCCTGCCAAGAGGTCCACCCGCGCTGGGCCGGGCATCTCAGGGCAGCAGGAGTTGACCCTCCATGGCAGCAGACATTACCATGACTAGAATTTCTGGTCACTAAGGTGATTCTGATGGATATTTCAGCAGCCACTTTCAAGGCCGAGTGCCTCAAGCTCATGGATCAGGTCGAGAAAACGCGCGAACCGATCGTCATCACCAAACATGGGAGGCCCGTGGCACAGTTGGCGCCGGTATCAACGGGCCCTCGATCGTTGTTCGGATATATGAAAGGCACCCTGAGGATCGCAGGTGACATTCTGCCGCCCATGGAGGGTGAATGGAGCGCGTTGTCCGGTGACGAAGATCACCTTTACGAGCGGACCCCGGCCAAACGCGCCCGCCATAAAAAATGAGCGGGTTACTGCTTGATACCCACATCTGGCTCTGGTTTGCAGAAGGCAATGCCACGCGATTGCCTCCCGCGAGTGTGAGAAAGCTGGATGACGCCCGCAAAGCGGACGGGCTCCTGGTCTCTGCAATCTCGGTCTGGGAAATCGGTGTCCTTCACGCGAAGGGCAGGGTTCAGCTCTCCGCGCCCCTGCGAGATTGGGTGAACAACGCGCTCGCTCCCGCCGGCATCAGCCTACTGCCCCTTGATGCAGAGACAGCTTCGGAGAGCACTCTGCTCCCAGGCGAACCTCACGGTGATCCGGCAGATCGGTTCCTGATTGCAGCCGCTCGCACCAAAGGCATCATCCTCGCAACACGCGATGAGCACATCATTGACTACGGCAAGGCCGGTTACGTGCGCGTATTGGAGCTGTGACGTGGTCGTTCCTGCAGTACTACCGATCTACACCGACCCCAGCGAACCAGGGGCGTTTAGTTTTGCTGCTCCACAAGCGATCTCCACTTATGGGCCGAAAGCGGACGCACCCTGGGTCACCTGACGCGTACTCATACCAACACCGCAGGAACAGCGTGTAGGGCCTCGTCGTTCCATCCTGGATCGCCGCCCATTAGTGGCAGCCCTGCGATTGCACGACAATGGCTGCGACCTCCTGGCATTGATATCGCAGCCGAAGGGATTTAGGTAGCATGCGCAAGCAAGACGAGCCAGCCTCAGTTACAGCTGATCCCACAAGATGGTCCGAACAAAGCCAGCGCTCAGTCGCGTTTGACTTCAAGCGGTCCTACGAAGACATTCGATACAAATGCTGGCGCTGCGCGCGTGAAGCCGTTTTCACCGCGGCGGAGCAAAAGCACGCCTACGAAGTGAAGAAGGTCAACATCAATCAGCAGCGCGTTCTGTGTTCGCCGTGTTGGCAAACTTCGCGCAAGATTTCGGCGGAACTGGTCCTGTGCGACGACCGGTGGGTAGCTTCAAAGGCGCTACTCAGGAGCGACGGCGCCTTCCTTGTTCGCTGGCTTGAGTTGCTGGACGAGTTGGATTCCTATGTGCCCTATAAGAGTGATACCGCGAAGAAGAACATGCTCAAGAATCTTCTGGCCGGCCACGTAGATGTCGCCTTGCCCGACGCCACCGGGACGACTTGAGCCGAAGTACAGGCGGCCTGCGGCATCCGCTCGCGGTAGCAATTCCGGTGCATCCGAGTTAACTGGCTCGGGCAGGCGCCGTGCAATGGTCCAGCCGCCGTTTGCCGTGCGATCGACATACCAGATATCGAGATCGTCCGGTTCCTTGGTCTCGCGAGACGAGATGAAGTAAAGCCGACGAACGTCCGTCGTCACGAATGGATCGGCCTCCAACACCGGCGGCGCAGCCGCGAACGGCGGCGCCTGCGGATGCGTCCATGCACCTGCTTCGCATGATGCAGAGACAGCTTCGGAGAGCACTCTGCTCCCAGGCGAACCTTACGGTGATCCGGCAGATCGGTTCCTAATTGCAGCCGCTCGCACCAAAGGCGTCATCCTCGCAACACGCGATGAGCACATCATTGACTACGGCAAGGCCGGTTACGTGCGCGTACTGCAGCTGTGACGTGGTGGTCGTTCGTTGCAGTACTACCGACCTCACCGACACCCAGCGATGGGGGGCGTGGCTACGGTGGCCGTGCGTCCCGCGTACGCGAACGCCCCACCGCCCACTGCGCAAACGCATAGAACATCGCCATCTGCTTCAGGGTATCCGAGCGCCCTGCTCCGCCTTGATGGCCGGCGATCATGTTGATCTTCAGCAGCACCGGTGCGCCGCTCGTTGATTTCTCGCGAAGGGCTGCGACCCATTTTGCGGCTTCCCAATAGCCCACGCGATCGTCACGCACGCTCGTTGTGGCCAGCACTGGCGGATACGCCTGCCGGCTGACGTTCTCATACGGCGCGATGCTCGCGATGTAGTCGTACGCCTCCTTGTCAGCAAGCGGGTCGCCCCAATCCGGCCGGAACACGGGCACCAGCGGGTGCTCCGCATCGCTCATGGTGTTCAGCATGTCGACAAACGGCACCTGCGCGATGACGCCAGCCCAGAGGTCGGGCCGCATGTTCGTGATCGCGCCCATCAGCAAACCGCCGGCGGACAGACCGTGCGCCACGATGTGCTTCTTGCGCGTATATCGCTTCTCACAGAGATAGTCAGCGCACGCAATGAAGTCTGTAAAAGTGTTTTTCTTCTTGAAGCGCCGGCCATCGAGGAACCAGCCTCGCCCCTTTTCCGACCCGCCGCGCACGTGGGCGATGGCGTAAATCCAGCCCTGATCGACGAGGGTGAGATTCGGAACCGAGAACTCCGCCTCGCTCGGCACGCCATACGACCCATAGGCATACAACAGCAGCGGCGCCGAGCCATTCAGCGCAGCGCCTCGTTTCATCAACACCGTCAGCGGAACCTGCTGCCCATCGGACGCCGGTGCGAACAAGCGCTGCACCGTGTAGTTCGCGGCATTGAATCCGCCACCGATGGCCTGTGTCTGCAGAACCTTCCGAGCACCGCTCGCCGCGAGATTCCACTCCACCCATTGCGGGGGCTTGCTCGGTGTTTGATAGACCACACGCAGCGTGGCGGACGCAAACTCCTGATCGGGTTCGGCGTGGACGTCGTAGGCCACATCGGCGAACGGCAGCGAATGCTCTTTCAACGAGCCCCGCTCCGAGATGATCACCTGCAGATTCGCATCCACACGCTCGATGCGCACGAAGTGATTCTCGAACGCGTAGGTCTCGATGGTGTAGTGCCCCGGACGGTGCGGCACCCACTCCTTCCAGGCGCGGCGCGAAGGGTCTGCGGGCGAGGCCCACATCAGCTTGGAATCCGTGGCGCCATCGGCATTGGTCAGGATGACCAGCCGCCCGTCCCAATGATTCACTTCATAGTGAATGCCGACAGCGCGAGCCTCCACCAGCACCGGCGCGGCTGTGGGTGTTGCGGCAGCAATCAGCCTTACTTCGCTGGTGTCGGGCCCCCACACGGTAATCGTCACGAACCCGTTGGACGCTGTACGCCCAACCGTCATGAACATCGCAGGGTCCTTTTCCTCGTAAACCTCTACATCCTCGCCACCGCGCGCAGGCCTGCGAAACACCTTCGCCGGTCGGCTGAACTCGTCGCGCCAGGTCCAGAAGATCCACTGCGAGTCCGGCGAAAACGCGAAGTCCCCGTAGGCATCGGAGGCGGCGGACGAAAGAATCTCGCCGGTTTTCAGATCCCGCACGCGAATGCGGAAACGCTCCGCGCCCACCTCGTCCTCCGCCCACGCGAACAACGCGTGATCGGGACTATGCGCGCCATTTATGACGCGGTAATACTCCTTGCCGCGCGAACGCTCGTCCTCATCGAACAGAATCTGCTCAGTTCCACCGCCGCGTGGCTTTCGAGCATGCACCGCGTGATCGGCGCCTGACCTGAAATACTGGTAGTACGCCCAGGCACCGTCCGGCCGCGGAGGCGACGCCTGGTCATCCCGAATGCGCGCCTGCATCTGCGCAAACAGCGAAGCCTGCAACGCCTCGGTGGGCTTCAACACCGCATCGGCGTAGCGGTTCTCGTCCTCGAGATGCTTGCGAATGTCCGGCTGCAACACCGACGGGTCCCGCCAAACCGTCTTCCACTGCGGATCCTTCAGCCACGCGTAGTCATCGACGCGAACCCTGCCGAGTTGCTCGATGCGCTTAGGTCTCTTGGGCGTAACGGGCGGACGCAAGGCATCCGCCGCTCCCGCGGTATCCGCCGCTTCCAGCGCAGCAGGCGCCACGCCGGCAATGGCACCGGCCACGGCAATGGAAATGAGCTCGCGACGATTCATCGCGTCTATAGCTTCCAGTCGAGCGTGAGACCGAAGGTGCGGGGCCTTGCGATGGTGACTGCCGGCACGAAGTCGGCGAATGGGCCCGCGAGCACCCCGCGCTTGTCCGCAATGTTGTTCACGTAGAGCGCCAGGTCGACATTCCCCACCGTGCCTGCGAAACGCGCATTGAACAGGTGAAACCCACCCTGCGTCGAGAGCGAATTGAAGGCCACCGGAGCCGTCGAAATGAAACGATGGGTCACCACGATGCGCGGGTGCCACGGGGCATCGAATTTCAATGAGGCCGTATTCGCGAGGGACCACTTTGACGAACCTGGCAGCGTCGAGCCTTCAGGAATCGCAGCACCGCCGCAACCCTGGCACTGGAGCAGGTCTTCAGACAGCTGTGCATCCAGGTACGTGGCGGTCGACTGAATGTCGAAGTTCTGCGTCGCACGCCACGCGAGTGACACTTCGATTCCATCATTGTTCGAGCCTCCAGCGTTCACCACGTATGCGAATCCATCCGGCCGGAAGAGCCGCACCTGGATGTCGCTCCAGTCCACATGAAACAAGGTCGCATCGAGCTCGAGCCGCCGGTCGAGCCAGGTAGTGCGAGCGCCG
The DNA here is from genome assembly GCA_040007735.1 of Gammaproteobacteria bacterium. Taxonomy (GTDB): domain Bacteria; phylum Pseudomonadota; class Gammaproteobacteria; order Steroidobacterales; family Steroidobacteraceae; genus JADGHX01. The sequence continues at coordinate 8,906 of JBDTUL010000052.1, forward strand.
ATCTCATAGTTGATGACCGAGTCGGTGTCGTACGTGAGCGGTGTGTTGTAGAGCGGAGACGGCGCCACCGGATTCGGGCCGCCGAAGCGGAAGCCCTTGGACACCAGCCCGTAGAAGTTGAACCTGTCGTTCGCCTTGTAAGCCAGCGACACTTTCGGCGCGAAGCCGTCTTCGCTGCTGGACTGTGCGAAGTCGAATGCGACGCCGAGCGTTCCCGGGCTCTGCACGAGGCGCGCATCGCTGGATGTGCGGAACAGCCGCCCGCCCGCAGTCAGAGTCCACGCATCGGCGAAGTGAAGCGCAGCCTCGCCGAACAGCGCTCGCTCCGTGCCATCGAGCCCCGTGGCATAGCGATAGAACACATCGTTCGGCGCAAGCACGTCGCCGAGATTCGGGCCACCGAAGTCGCCCGGATGCGCGTCGATGTAGTCTGATGCACCTTCCGTCGAGATGGTATCGAGGAGGCTCTTCTCGCTCTTGTAGTACATCGCGCCGACCAGCCAGTCGAAGCGATCTCCCGTGGGCGAGGTGAGGCGCAGTTCGATGTTTTTGCTGTTGCTGTCGCCCGTTTCCGGCGCCGGATACGTGGTGCCGTTGTAGAGCCCGGGGAAATAGACGCCGTCGTCGAACAACGCGCTCTTTTCCTTCTTCGCGTAACTGGCTACGGCGGTCAGCGTGGCAAACGGCAGCTTCTGGTCGAGCCGCGCCGTGTGCAGTTCCACCGTGGTGCTCAGAAATTCGGGCAGCACCGTGTCGCGGGTGAGCGTGCCGGGGATCAGATACGCCCCGTCGTCGGTGTGGATCTTCTGAATCATGCTGAGCCACGACACCGTCGTGTCATCCGTGGGGGTCCATGTAATCGAGGCCCGGCCGCCTTTCACCGTGACATCGTTGGCGCCGTTGACATGGCTCGCGGTGTTGTCGATGAAGCCCGGATCGCTGCGATAGAGCCCCACGAAGCGAACGGCGAGCTTGTCCTGGATCAGCGGCACGTTGACCATGCCCTTGGCCGAATACCCGGCGCTGCCGGTGTTCTTCGTCGAATTGAGCGATGTCTCCACCGCGGCATCGTAGGCATCGGTCTTCGCAGGCCGCGCCACGTAGTTGATCAGGCCGCCGAGCGAAGACGAACCGAACAGCGTGCCCTGCGGGCCGCGCAGAATCTCGACATGGTCGAGGTCGAAAGTATCGACATCGGGAATCGTGAGGCTGAAACCCGGCTCACTGAGGGAGACTTCGTTGATGTAGTACCCAACGACGGTCTGACCCTGTTCCTGATAAGTGGTCGTGGAAAGCCCGCGAATCACCACCGGAGAATTGCCGGGCTGGTAGTCGTTGAACACGACACCGGGCACGCGCGTGATGTAGTCCGCCATGCTCTGCGCGCCGATTGCTTCGAGCTGCGCAGAGCTCACCGCCGTAACGGATCCTGCCACTTCGCGCGCCGGTTCCGGCCGTTTCGTCGCCGTTACGATCACAACGTCCAGCGCGGTGGCGTCCGCTTCGGCGGCCGTCGAAGGCGCGGCGGCCAACAGGTTCAGAGACGCGATACCCGCCATCCATGCGGCGCCAGAGGCTGGCTTCCAGGAAATGCCATGGTGCTTTCGACTGTTCATTGGAATTGGATCCCCGTTTGTTTATTCGACGGACGCCGCGTGAACGCGGCGCCCGCTGTCTGCCCCCTCGTATCCATCGCCTCTGTTCTCGTCAGCCTCCGAACTGGCGCAGGAACGCCACCAGGTTGATCGGCAACTCCGGACACACGTAGCCGCCTTCCTGCACCAGGGTGACCGGCACTCTCATTCTCCGGGCGGCCGCTTCGATGACCTTCGCGGCACGCACGAAGCCTTCGGTTGTGACTTTCAGCACACCCATCGGGTCGGATGCCGCGGCGTCGAGCCCCAGCGCGATAACCAGGCCAGCGGGGGCGAACTGCGCGATCCGATCCAGGCCTGCGGCGATGGCGGAGAGAAACACCTCATCGCCGGAGCCGTGCGGCAGCGGCATGTTGTAGTTGAAGCCCTTGCCCTCACCGCTTCCGGTCTCGTCCGCGTAGCCGGAGAAAAACGGGAAATAGGTGTTCGTGTCCGCGTGCAGCGAAACGGTGAGCACATCCGAACGCTCGTAGAAGATTCCCTGCGTGCCGTTGCCGTGATGAACGTCTATATCCAGAACAGCCACACGCCCGCGGAGCGCGGATCGCATGCGCTGAGCGGCCGCGGCGGTGTTGTTGATGTAGCAGAAGCCGCCGGCGCAATCCGCAAAGGCGTGGTGGCCAGGCGGCCGGCACAACGCATAGGCGCGGCCTTCGGCGATGGCAGCATCGGCGGCAGAGATTGCGGCCTGCGCCGTGCCGTAGATGGATCCCCACGTCTCCGCACGAATGGGGGTCGAGGTATCGGCGCTGTAGTAACCGAGCAGCCCGAGCAAGCCGCTGGGGCGTCGGTGCATCTGGGTGCGCGAGAACTGCGTGGTGAGCAGTTCTTCGGCGTTGGCGTCGATCTCCGCGCGGCGGCTCCAGGCTTCGGCAAGGAACGACAGGTAGGCCTGCGAATGCACGCCCAACAGCGGCTCGAGCCCGTTGTCCGCAGCATCAGTCAGGGTGAACCCGGCGGTCACCAGCGCATTCCTCAACAGCAGGTAACGCGCCGGACTCTCCGGACTCGGAATGGACTTACCGCGGCGAAAAAACGTCGGCGATGCATGCTCGACGGATCGTGGCGAATGAAAGATGCGCATCGTCATTTTCTGTAGCTCCCTGCGTGCGAGTCTGCGCACAATGGCGCTGCTGTCCAGCAAGGCCTGCGGTTTCGCCAAGCGCTTGAAAAATCGAATCTTGTGTCTTTAATCGCGCAGTAGATTCGATTCGCAGTGGCGCTTGCCGCAGGGTCTGCGGTTGAGGTATCCCATTAACGTGAAAACACCTGCAGAAAGTGGCTCGCATGAAGACCCTCGATCGCATTGATGTAAAAATCCTGCAGAATTTGCAGGCCGAAGGTCGCATCACGAACCAGACGCTGGCCTCGCGCGTCGCGCTGTCACCCAGCGCATGCCTGGCGCGCATCCGGCAACTGGAAGCGGACGGCATCATTTCGGGCTATCACGCGCACGTGGCCATCGAGCTGGTGCAGCCCTCCATCACCGTGCTCGCGGAAATCTCGTTGAAGCAGCACAGCCCGACGGCGTTCACCCGCTTCGAGAGCACCATCGGCCGCATGCCCGAGATCGTGGAGGCCGCCCAGGTGAGCGGGCAGTACGACTACCTGATGAAAGTGGTGGTGCCGGATATTCGCGCGTGGCGCGAGCTGGCTGCGCGGCTACAGGAAGGCGAGAACGGCGTCGAGCGAGTGATCTCTCACATCCTGTTGAAGGATGCGAAAACCTTCAAAGGCTTTCCGCTGCGCTGACACGAGCCGCCATCGTCTGGCGCAGCCAGTGCGATGCATCCGCGAGAGCGCGCTGGGCGAGAGTGGAAATCGACATGGCTTCCAGGAAGCTGTGCGTAGCGCCCTCATAGATTTCCGCGCGCACGGGAACGTTTGCTTCGTGCAGCTTCGCGGCCAACGCCACACTCTGCTCGGCAAGCAGATCCAGCGGCGGAATCGTCAGGAATGTGGGCGGCAAGCCGGCGACGTTCGCACGCAGCGGGCACGCCAGAGGACTCTCAGCGTCCGCCGGGTCGCGCAGGTAATTCGCCCAGAATCGCTGCATTTCCTCATGTTCCAGCATGGCTCCCTTCGCGCCGAACTTCAGGGCGGCTTCGGGCGAGCTGTGGGTGTCGAAGGCGCCGTAGTTCAGCAACAGCGCCGCGACGAGCGAGCGATCCGCAGGCGAAGCCGAATCGCGCAGTTTCAGGGCGGTTGCGAGGGCGAGGTTGGCACCAGCGGAATCGCCGCCGACGGCGATGTGGTCGGGGTCCACGCCAATTTCCTCGGCGTGGTCAGCGAGCCAGCGAATGAGCGCCACATTTTCTTCGAGCGCTACCGGAAAACGGGCTTCCGGTGAGAGCGGGTAGTCCACGCCTATGACGACGACCGCCGCGCCAGCGGCGTACTCGCGCATCACCCGATCGTGGGTATCTATGCTGAAGATCGTCCAGCCACCGCCGTGCAGGTAGACCAGCGCCGGCTTAATGCCGAGCGGGCCCGGGTCATACACTCGTATGCGCAGGCTGCCGCCATTCACCGGCACGTGGCGTTCCGACGTGGACAGCATGGCCGGCCCACCCTTCCGCCACGGCGCCCGCACCTGTTCGGCGATGCGCCGCGCTTCGACGGGCGAGCCGAGATCGAACCCGGGGAAACGGGCAAAGGCCGCCGACACCTCCCGGATGAACTGGCGAATTTGCGGATCGACCGGGTCTCGAGTCATGCGAAGCTTCCGGAGGGTGTCAGGACCAACGACTTCCACGCTAAACTCATTCTATCGATTTCGGAGAGCGCTCATGACTTTGTACGGTGTGGCGGTGTTCGGTCTGGTGTATTGCCTGGCAGTCGCATCGCCCGGCCCCGGTGTGGCGGCAATCGTTGCGCGCTCGCTCGCGCGCGGCACACAGGGTGCGCCCGCATTCATCGCAGGGTTTCTCATCGGAGATCTGGTGTGGTTCACCGTTGCGGCCACTGGTCTGGCGGCGCTGGCTCAGAGCGCTTACACGGTGTTCCTGGCCGTGAAGTACGCCGGTCTCGCATACCTGCTGTACCTCGCTTACAAGATGTGGACCGCTCCCGCGGAGCCTGCCGACGAGAACGCAGTGGATGCGTCGCAGAAGCCCTCACGGCTCTTCCTGACGTCGCTGTCCCTGACGCTCGGGAATCCCAAACCGATGGTGTTCTTCCTGGCGCTGCTGCCCACGGTGGTGAAGCTCGAAACGCTCACCGTGGCGGGCTTCTTCGAAATCGTCGCCGTCATCGCGATCGAATTGCCGCTGGTGCTGGGCGCGTATGCCTACGCGGCTTCACGGGCTCGCAAATTCTTGCGCAGCCCGCGCGCCATTCGCATCGTCAATCGCAGCAGCGCCACGGCCATGGCGGGCGCGGCGGTGATGATCGCGAGGAACTAGTGTGCCGTCCCGCAGATTTCTTGCATTTGTTTCGCCCGTAAATGCTCACAAATTCAGCCATCTCGGCGCACTGACTCATGAGCGAATTTGCGGGACAGCACACTAGGTCTATTGGAAAAAAGTCGCCTGCGGCGCTTTTTTCGGACATCAGCTTCGTTTCCGGCGGCAAAAAACGCGGTTTTTGCCGCCTGCCTCTGTGCGTAGCTACGCCCGGGACGACTGGCTCCTAGAACGGGTCGATCTCACCGGTGGTGAAGTTGATGATCTTGCCGCTACGCTCCATCGTAAGCGTGTCGATCACCTTCACGAGCTTCCCTACTTCCTCGTTGAGTGGCTTCGCCATCGGGTTGGATTCGACGCCCGGCTTGCTGGCCACCAGGATCGGCTCGACCAGTGTCACGATGACGCCCTTGGGCTTCACGGCGTAGGCGAGCTTCACCGAGTACATGTTCAGCGCGGCCTTGCTAGCCGCATAGTTCATGCCAATGGGGCTGGCAAAGCCTTTCGCGAAAGAGCCGACGAACGAGGTGACGTTCACTACCTTCTTCTGCTTCGAGCGCTCCACGTTCGACATGAAGGCCTGGGCCATGCGCATGGCGCCCAAAGTGTTGACGTCGAAATCGTAACGCGAGGCGTCGAAGTCCATCTTGTCGAACGGGACGTTCACCTTCTCCATGTCCGCAGCGAAGGTCGCTTCGACGGCGGCCGCGTTGTTCACGAGCACGTCGATGGGCTGATCCTTGTACTTCTGCGCCACGCCGCGAATCATGGCGGTGTCGGTGACGTCGATGCGTTCGATCACCAGGCCCGGGTGCTTCGCCGCCACCGCACGCAGGTCGGCCAGCGCCGGATCGTCCGCGGCGCGACGTGCGGTGGCAATGACGTTCCAGTCGCGCTCCGCGAATTGCTTCGCAAGCTCGAAGCCGATGCCGCGATTGGCGCCGGTGATGAGAATGGTGGGAGCGCCAGGCTTCAATGCCGCATTCGCGGTGAACGGCGCCAGCGCCGCCAGGCCGAGCATGAGAACAATCTTGCGATTCATCAGTTCACCGTGATGATGATCTTGCCGAGTGGTTGGTTCGATTCCAGCTAATCATGCTGAAATCCCCCTGTTGCCGAAGCTAAGGGATTGGTTGCGCGCGAGAAAGGGCCGCCACGTGGTGCGACCGACCTAAGGTCAGCTGCTTGAAATCACCCGTTCCCGAAGCACCACGCGCTGGCCGCTGAGATCGGCATCGAGATCGGTCGCTTCGAGAACCGCATCGATTGCCGGGCGGGGCAACAACTCGATCGCAGGACCGTGCAGCATCAGGGCACGCGCCCGCCGCTCCACCGCGGGAGAGGCAAACGCCAGCTCCAGATCAGCCTCACGCGCCAGGTCTCGCAGCACGTCGAGCAGCACGCGGCCTTCCACTGCGCAGGGCGGCGCCAGCGCTTCGACCCACTCCCAGTCCGTGCGGACCGGCGGCGCGACCCACGCCATCTCCCCGCTGGCCCCGGCCTCCGCCGCCTGCCCGCGACGAAGTCCGAAAGCCACACCGTTCGCCGAGGTCATGCGAACGGCGCCGTCCCGGACGGCCACCCGAACATGGCTCGGGCCCGATTCGGCGGTGAACCGCGTGCCGCCATGCTCGATGCGCGCGAAGGGAGTGTGCACCTCGAACGTGGGCCCCTCGGGATCGGACCGGGCTCCCATGTCGACGTAGACGCGGCCTCGCTCGAGGTGGATGCGGTTGGGGCCCTCCCACACCAGGGAGGCGGGACCGGCGACTCGCACGGAAGTGCCATCGGGACGTCGCGCGGCAAGCGAACCGCCGACGGGCACTTCTATGCGATCACCGGACATGAGCCTGAAGGCGCTGGAAATTCGCTGCAGGTCGCCTTCGCGCTCCACGGTTACAGCCGCGCTGAGCCGCGTGATGCTCGCAATGCTGACGGCGGCGGCGCTCTGGCGCCAGGCCCAGAGGCCGAGGCCGAGAACCAGCAACGCGAAGCCAGCCACAGCCGCCAGCCGGCGCACCTTTCGACGGTGACGGTCCACTTGGTCCGTCCAGACTTCGAGCATCGTCGCGTACAGGCGGTCGTTTATGTCCGGGGGTGGCGCTGCGCGCCGGCCCGCCCGGCGCAGGAGGGAGAGAGCGACGCGCTCGCGGGCGAGCGAAGCCGGCGGGGGTGGCGGCGCGGAGTCCTGGTCTTTCTCACTGCTCAAGGAACATACCCTTTGTGCAGTTTCGGAATGGCGGTAGCCAATTCGTCTGGCGTGGTAACACCCACCGACTCCAGCAGGCTGCGCAGCGCCGTGCGCGCGCGAGCCAGTACGGATTGCGTAGCCGTTACGCTCTGGGCGAGACGATCGGCCACTTCCTGCACGGAAAGGCCGTCGATGTACTTCATTTCCAACGCATTCGCGTAGTGCTGGGGCAGGTGATCCAGCGCCACGTGCATGAGCCTGGTCACCTCGGATCGCAACCGCTGCGACTCGGGCTGTTCGGACTCCGGAGCCGCAACCGCTTCGAGCATGGCGCGGACGTCGTCGTCATCTTCGATGTGCAGGACGTTGGCCGTTTCGTATTTGTGCCGCTCCCAGTAACGGCTCAGTTCGTTGCGGGCGATCTGGCACACCCAGGTGAAGAGGGCCGCCTCGCCCCGGTAGCCGGCAAGGCTCCGGATGGCGCGGCTGAGCACGTGCTGGCACATGTCTTCAGCCGCTGCCGGGTTATGTTCGACCCGAGGCAGCACGAAGCGGAACAGGCGGGGGAAGTAGTCGGCGAAGAAACGGTCGAAGGCGAGGCGTTCGCCACGCAGCAGTGCGCTGACCAGATCGCGATCGGCGGGGTAGTGGCTCAACGAAGGCTCGCTTTGGGGGCGCCGGATAGTTATTGGACCGGGGTTCGAGTGGGATCAATCGCGGAGGGTTCCAATGCTGTGGGCCGGGCGGCGGCGAGCCTAAAAAGAGCCCTCAATCGCCGGGCGGCTGGGAGAGGCACGTTCCGGCCTGTCGACCGCAGGTCTTGGCCGCCCGGCGATTGAGGGCTCCTGCTCGGCCGGCGACCGCGGCCTGGAGCTGCACGCCCCTTTCGAGAGAGACCCTTCTGCCTCGGGCGGAGCCGCCGTGCGCTTGAAATTGATATCACGTGATATAAAATCACGCTCTACAGTCGCAAGCCCCCGCGACTCCCTTCTGCCACCACTCCTCGAGGTCTATGCCGGATGGATAACATCCGTAACCTGGGTTTTCTCATCAAGGATGTGACGCGCCTCTGGATGCGTCACTTCGAGCAGCGTGCCATCCAGATCGGCCTGACGCTCACGCATGCGAGGGTACTCATAAACCTCTCGCGAAACGAAGGCGCCACGCAGACCCGGCTCGCAGAGCTCTCCGATACGGATCCGATGACGCTCGTGCGCATGCTCGATCGAATGGAGAAGGATGGCTGGCTCGAGCGCCGCCCCGACCCCACCGATCGGCGTGCCTATCGGCTGTACCTCAAACCCGCGGCAGACCCGGTGATTGCCGAAATCCAGCGCATTGGCGACAAGGCGCGTGGCGAGGCGCTTGCAGGCATCTCTGCTGAGGACCGCACGCTCCTGATGAATCTCATCGAGCGCATCCACGGCAATCTGCTGGCGCTGGTCCCCGGCGCCAACGAGACCGCGCGCCAGACGAACGGCGCGGCAACCAGCAATTCACGGCGCGCAGGGCGCTCAACACCTATCACTGCAGCCCGGCGCAGGAAGACCTCTCCATGAACGACTCTACGAACGCATCTCCCACTGCCGCCGCAACCTCCGCGCCCGCGACAGGCAACGGCGAGCGCCTGAAGAAGATCAGAAAGCCACTGATGATCGGCGGCTCGGTACTCATCGTGCTCATCGCGGCCTGGCTCTATTTCGCCTCGGCGCGCTCCGAAGCCACGAACGATGCCTACGTCAACGCGGCCCGCGTCGCCATCAGCACGAACGTGCCCGGCCGCGTTATCGAACTGCACGTGCGTGACAACCAGCGTGTGAAACGCGGCGAGTTGCTGTTCCGCCTCGATGACCGCACTTACAAGCTGGCGGTGGAACAGGCGCAGGCGAAACTCGCCACCGCGCGCCTGCAAGTCGAAGCGCTGAAGG
>JBDTUL010000053.1:0-18067 GCA_040007735.1 Gammaproteobacteria bacterium
ACACGAACTGGTTCCACTCCGACCTTCACCTGTACCTGGATAAAGGCGTCGGGCTGTTCGTGTCGTTCAATAGCGCGGGCAAAGAAGGCGCGGCGCATACGGCGCGCGAGCGGTTGTTCAGCTACTTCACGGACCGCTACTTCCCTCAAGTGCCGCCGACGCTCGCCACGGTCGGCACCGCCAAAGCGCACGGCCTTGCGATGGCCGGGCACTACATCAACAGTCGCGGGGCATCGTCCGACTGGGTGCGGTTCATCGATTTGATCAGCGAGGTGAAAGTCTCGCTCAACGAAGACGACACGATCACCGTGTCGTCCTTGCTGAATGCGGCACTTGTTCCAAAGAAGTGGCGCGAGGTGGGGCCGTGGCAATGGCACGAAGTCGGCGGAGACGGCCGACTGGCCGCCAACGTGACGGGTGACCGTGTCACTGCGTTCTCGATCGCCGCATTCGCGCCGATCTTCGTCTTCTATCCTGCGCCAGCGGCAATGAATTCCGGATTGATCCTGCCATTGCTGTCGGCAGCGGTTGTGGTGATGTTGCTCACGGCGCTCGGATGGCCTGTCGTCGCGTTGATCCGTCGCAACTACGGTTATCGACCTGTCCTCGCAGGGCGCGCGCTCAGACTGCATCGTGCTACGCGAATCAATGCTTGGGTCCTGTTGCTCGTAGTGGGCGGCTGGGCCGGCGTGATCGGGGCACTCTCGGATGTCACGCTGCTCGACGGACGGCTCGACATCTGGATGCGATTGATCCAGCTCCTGACGCTCGTCGGCATCGCCGGGACGATGCTGTCGATCTGGAACGCGTATGAACTGGCGCGCAGCCCGGAGCGAGGTTGGCCGGCGGCACTGTGGGCTGGTCTCGTCGCACTGTCGGCACTGTTCCTGGTCTGGTTGTTGATCAGCATGCGGACGCTTACGCCCGCGCTGAACTACTGAGCGAGCGACTCAGCAACCCGCCTTCCCCTTTGCTCCGTCAAGCGAATTTTCCGGCATGCAGATCGCCGGCTCCTGCGTCTGGTAGAGACTGACGTTCGGCTCGATCTCAGCCCCGGGCAGGCCAGGCACCTGCAGTAGCGTGACCGTCTGGATCTGAATCGGCGCGGTCGCCGGCGGCACCGGCGTTGAGGGCGGCGGCTCGGGTGTCGAAGGCGGCGGCACCGGCGTTGAGGGCGGCGGCTCGGGTGTCGAAGGCGGTGGCTCCGGCGTTGAGGGCGGCGGTTCCGGCGTAGACGGAGGCGGCTCGGGTGTCGAGGGCGGTGGCTCAGGTGTTGACGGCGGCGGCTCTGGCGGCTCCGGCGGCAACGCCGACGCCACGAACTGCCCGAAGCCAGCCTGCACAGAGAGCGTGTCGGGATCGCTCATGAACTCGAGCGATGAGACCACACCAGCCGCCGTCACCGTCGCAGGCGCGCGATTCGCATCAGTGGCACTCACGTTCACGGGGACGAACATGTGCAACGTCGCCCCCGGGCTCAGCTGCAGCGACAAAGGCTGGGCCGTCGTACCAATGTGACCCGCGCTCGAATCGGCACCGCCCGCGCGTAGCTCCGCCGCGCGCGCCGAGATCGTGCCGAGGCGCGGCAGGGCGAAGATGTTGCCGCCTGCAGCAAGCAGCAGCGTGTCGGCTGCGCTCACCTCGAGCAGCTTCAGATCGCCCGTCTCGGTGAGCAGTTCTAAGTCCGCGGTGGAACCGCCGCTCGCATGCACACTCACACTGTCCAGCCCGTCCAGCTCGTGGATGAATATGCCGCCAGCGGTCGAGGTAGCGTCGAGCGTCGTGGCATCGATATCCAGCCGCTGGCTGCTATCGAGCGCCGTTCCATTCAGCGTCGAAGGCGCGCCAATGGAGCGGGCAAGCAGAATGACGTCCTGCGCTTTCACACGAGTGGAGTCGTCCGCGTCGTCTGCGATGGCGCCGGAATCAGCCGTCAGGGTAGCCTTGCCGGCCGCCTGCACGGTGCCGACCGTGATGTCGCCAAGTGTCGTGGCGATGTTCACGTCACTGCCGGCGCGAACGTCCGTCAGCACCAGACCGTTCTGTTCGAGGATGTAGACGCCGCCCGTGCTCGCATTTGCGGTCAGCGCGGCGATGTTCGTGTTCAACGGCGACGAGCCCGACCCGACTGAGGAGGCGGACACCGTCAACGTTCCGCCCGTCACCAGGTTTCCCGTATCTGCGACAACGGCTCCGCGATTCGCGACGTCTCCCGCTGTGAGCGCTACTGCGCCGGTGCCGGCGTTGACCGGACCCCTCACTGTGATGCCATTGCCAGCTCCGCCGGCGGCTAGCACGATGCTGCTGCCACTCGCTGACCCGACAACGAGCGCGCCGTTGCCGGTCTGCACGTTGAGTTCACCGCCGACTGCGGACGCGGTCAGGGTGAGCGCGTCCAATTCGTTGATGAAGATGCCGCCGCTCGTCGTCTCTACATCGAGCGCGTCGACGGTAGTGTTGACCTTGGCAGCATCGGTGCCGAGCTGCGCAGCCCTTACGGCGAACAGATCCGCGACTACCCTGTTCCCATTGCCAGCCAGAATGGCGCCTCCGGACGCCCCCGTACCCGCAGCGATCCCGACTCGGGTGCCAGTGAGCGTGGAATTCAAGGCAACCGAACCTCCGCTGCCCGTGCTCAGTACGAGATCGGCAGTGGTGCTGACAACATCGTTCAGCGTCATGCTGCCGCTCGCATCGAGACTCACGTCGCTGTTGCCGCCATTCACGGCACCATTGACGGTGAGCTGCTTCCCTGCCCCGCCAGCGACGAGACGCACTCCATCGCCGCTGACCGCGTTCGCGACCAGTGTGCCGTTCGTGGTCTCGATATCCGCGACACCGGCGATAGCATCCGCTGTTGCCACCAACCCATCGGATTCCGTGACGAACGTTGCGCCGTTCGTGCTCGAGGCGGTTAGCTCATCCACCGTCGTGGCCAGGCGTGCGCCACTGGTGCCAACGAGGGCGCCCGTTACGGTGAGGTCATGCGCGACGATCTGCTCGCCCGCGCCCGCCACGATGTTGCCGCGGCTCGATAGAGAGCCAGCAGTGAGTGTCACACCGGCCGTGGTCGTTAGAAGCGCATCGAGGTTGATCGCACTACCGTCGCCGGTGGCGATCAGCGCTACAGCGCCCGTGCCACCGTCGACGATACCGTTCACGTTGATGTTCTGCCCGGCGCCACCAGACGTCAGCGTCACGCCAGTGCCGCTCACTGAGGTCACATCCAGTGCGCCGTCGATCGTGGCAACATCAACAACGCCGCCCGTCGCGTTTGCGGTGAGAGCCAGGGCATCGGCTTCCTGCACATAGATGCCGCCGCTCTGGCTCGTCGCGTTTAACGTATCGGTGCTCGTGTTCAGTCGCGATGCCGAGCTGCCAATCGACAGAGCTGTCGCGGAGACGGACGACGCGGTCACGAGATTCCCGGCTCCCGCCGTCAGCGCTCCGCGATTGCCCACCGTTCCGGCCGTCATCGTCACGGCGTCAGTCGTAGCAATCGCGCCGTCGATAGCAATAGCACCATCCGCACCGCTGGCGACGAGATCAACCGCGAGTGAACCGCCATCAACAGAGCCGTCCACTGTGAGGGTCTTCGCCGCTCCACCTGCCGTCAGTGTTACGCCTTCACCTGCTACCGTGGTCGCTACCAGTGAGCCGTCAGTCGTCGAGACGTCGACCGTGCCGCCCGTTGCACTCGCGCTCAGCGAACCAAGATCATCCGCCTCGGTGAGGTAGATGCCGCCGTTCGTGCTGGTCGCATCGATCGTTGAAGCGGCGGTTTGAATTCGTAATCCGCCGCTGCCGACCGACGCTCCCGTCATGGCAATCGAGTTACCGCTGATCGAATTGCCGGGACTCTGAATGATTGTGCCTCGGTTCGAAGGCGAGCCCGCCGTGAGAATCACGTTGCCGCTACCGGCGTTCACATTCCCGTCGAGGAAGATCGGGCTGCCGTTGCCTCCCGCGGCGAGGGACACGACACCGCCGCCGGCGTTAACCTGCCCGCTCACTGTGAGACTGCGCACTCCCGTGCCGCCCGTCGCCAGAAAGACATCGTGTCCGCTGGCAGAAGTCACGTTCATCGAGCCGTCGAGCGTGGCTATATCTACGATGTCAGTGCCCGAGACCGAGAGCGTCACGTCGTCGGCTTCGCTAACGTATACGCCGCCGCCGTTGGTGACAGTGAGGTCGAGGGTCCTGGCGGCCGTGTCCAGCCGATTGCCAAACAGGCCCAGCGTGGTGCCGATGAACTTCACGACATTGCCCGCCACCACCGTCGGGAGACCATCGTCGAACAGCCCCGCCCCCTTGAGCGTGACGTTGCCCGCCGTCTTGATAGAACCGAGCACGAGGAAGTCTGTGTCGGTCACCGTCAGGTCACGACCGCCGCCGAGGCTGGCATCGAGCTGGAGCACGGACGTGTTCAGCACCTTGCCGGCGCCGGGTGCGGTGGTCTCAAAGACCAACCTGTTTGCGCTGAGCGCCAAGGTATTCGGCGTGCCGTCAGTGTCGATGATGTCGGCGCCGTGCAGGAGCCACGTGCCTGCCGGTTGATCGGTGATGTCGATCGCGGACGGCAGGATGAGCGTGCCGTCTGTAGCCAGCGCGAGGCGTGCGGAGTTCGACGCGCCCAACGCGATGGCGCCGGGGTCGAACAGAGACACGTCGAGCGAGTTGTCGCGCTGAAGAATCACGGAGCCGGAAGCCCCGAACCCTGTGCCCAACCTGATACCGCCCGCAGCCACATCCACCGCAGAACCACCCAGGAACAGGTTGATGTTTCCCGCTCCATTCATGACCCTTGCGTTCACCGCCCGGGCCGAATCGATCCGGACGGGCGAGCCTGCTCGGCTCAGGAAATCAGTGATGGCGCCGATTCCGATCGCGGCATCGAGCGAGACAGTGCCCGTGCGGCTTCGCAGGGCGAAGGTCGATGGAAAGCCGGAGTCGAGGATGGATCCCGCAGTCGCCTTCAGGCTCAAGTTACCGAACGCCTGCGCCGTTTGAACATTGATGTTGCCTGTATTACTGACGATGCTCAGCGAACTGCCCGGCGCATTCGCCTCGGCGTCCACCACCGAGAGGCCGTCGGCCTCGGCGATGTACATATCGCCCGCATTCGCTGTGGCGAAAGCAAGTGTGGTGATGCTCGTATCCAGCGCATTGCCGACGCCTGCGGCGCCAGCCCGGGCGCTCGTCAGGAACAGGTTGTTCGCCCGAATGCGCGTGGCGGTGTTGCCATCGTTCGAGATGTCGTTGCCGAAGATAGTGACGCTTCCTGACGTCGTCGCAACATCGGTGAGCCGAATGTCACCGCCAGACAGGGAGATGTTGCCCGATCCGGCATCGATGCGCGAGCCATCCTGCTGGACCAGACTATTGATCCCGCTCAGTGTAATGGCCCCGTCGTTGAGGAAAATGGCCCCGCCGAGCGTGATGTCGTGCCCGGCCTGCAGCGAGAGCGACCGGCCGTGCGCACCTGCGGAGAAACGAACGTCGATGTCTGCGCCGGCTAGCTGCGTGATGTCGTTGCTCGCCTGCAGAGTCACGTCACCGCTTCCCAGTAGCGACTCTATCTTCGCGCTGCCGATGGTGACCGAGGCGCCTCCATCCTCCGCGAAAGTGTAGGTGCCGTCGTCTGCGGCGATCGGCCCGACGTTTCCGCTCGAGTCTATGGTGATGTCCAAGGGATCGAGCAGCAAGTCGCCCCAGGCTCCGTGCGGAGCATCGAGCGCCGCCGTGCCCGTAAATGCAAGCGAGTGCTTTCCGGAAACCTCGGCGAAACCGCCGTTGCCGGACAGTGTGCCGCCGCGTGCGCTCAGGCTGCCGTCATAGCGCGTGAAGTCATTTGCCCACACGATGACTCGGCCGCCGTCGCCCCTTGCGCCGGCGTCGGCATCGAGAGTTGTGCCAGAACTCACGTAGGTGCGTGTCGCGTTCAGTACATTCGGATTCGACCCCTGATAGTCACCGCCGATGAGTGCAGTTCCACCGCCCGTGGCGCCGGAGACATCGACGCGGCTGTTGCCGACCAACCCAACGTGATCGCCGAGAACGGCGACAGAGCCGCCGGTGCTCACCGCATCACCGGCTGACGCATCGAGCGTACCGCTCGAAAGCACTGTGCCGCTCGGCCCCATGAGAGTGATGACACCGCCGGTGTTATCGATGCGATTCGCACGCACGACTCCGGCGTTGTTAACGAGGTTCGCGAATACGTCTTGTACGGCGCTGGCCGTCAGCAGCACACGCCCGCCGGCCGCCTGAATAGAACCGCTGTTGTCCACGGCGGAACCCGCGCCATCGCGGTTCGCGAGAAGGTCCGCATCCACTTCCAGCCGCAGCAGACCGTCGCCTGCGAGATCGAGCGTAGCGGCACGGCCGGCAGCGAGATTCACTGTGCCAAAGTCCGCGACGATGCTTCCGCTGTTGCCGACGCGCCCGCCGAGCAACGTCACCGAGCCACCACGGTCCGCCGTGATAGAGCCTTCGTTGATCACCGCGCCGGTGTTGTTGCGGGACGTGGCAAACCGGTAGCGGCCGCTCGCCGCGTCGAAGTCGATCGCCTCGAGCGAGCTCACCACCAGTGAGTTCACGTTGATCTGCGCCGTGCGCCCGATGAGCAGCCCGTTCGGATTGACGAGCACCACCTTTCCGTTCGCTTCGAGGCGCCCGAAGATCTGGCTCGGGTTTTGATCGAGGATGCGGTTGAGCGCCACGGCCGTGGAAGACGGCTGGTTGAACTGCACCGTCTCCGTTGCACCTACATCGAATGAATTCCAGTTGAGATGCAGTTGTTGCGAGGACTGGTCGATCACCGTTGTGCCGGCGGTCGGCGTCGAGATCGAGCCCTGCCCCTGCACCACCACTCCGCCCGTCGGGCCCGCCTCAGCCGGTACGGCACCCAGGGTCAGCGAGGCCGCCAATGTCAGGGCGACCGGGCCGGGAGCGCGCGCTCGCGCGAGTGCCGCTCGTACAGCACCGCGCACAGTATTGCCGGGCTGGAGATCGTTACGGGTATTCATACTTAAAATGTCATTCCGAAGCGGAAGTAGATCTGCGGGTCGCGGTCGTTCGACGGCGCGCGACGGGTGAGCGGCGTGGCGAGGTCGAGGCGCGTGAACACCTTGCCGGGCACGCTGAACTGGATCGAGCCGCCGGCACCGGCAAGATCTATGCTGTCCCGCTGCGAAGAAACGAGCGGCGCATTGAGCTCACCATTGGCGTAGTCCACGAAGAGCGCGAACTGCAGAATCTGCCCCCACGTGTGGGTGCCAAAGGCCGGAAGACTCGCAAAGCCCGGTGCGCCGGCGATCAGCTCGAGTGAGGCGACGCCGCCCTTCTCCGCCAGGGCTTCGGCCACTGAGTAAGCGCGCACGCTGTCCGGCCCGCCCATCGAAAATTGCTCGAGCGAGACGAGCGGGTCGTTCGTGTACTGGCCATCGAGGCGCAGGACCAAAGACGTGTACTGAGTCAGGCGCTGCAATCGCTGAACCTGCAATGACACCTTGTCGAACTTTCCTGAAGCGCCGAGCCGACTCGCCTTCGACATGCCCGCTGCGGCCGCAACCGGATCGTAGGCGTCCAGCGATCCGAACACATCGTCGAAGCCGTGGGTGTACGACAGAGCAACGCGGTTCACGCCGCGGAAGTCGACGCGTTCCCAGAGCGCGTCCATGCGCGCGGTGGTCAGCTTATCGTCGTAAAGAACGGCCGGTTGGGACTCGAACGTCGCGCTCTTGACGTTGAGCGCAAGCCCGACGCTCGCCGAGCCGGCGCGCGTACGCGAGAAGTCGTGGCGCCAGGCAAGCTCTTCCACTCGCGTGTCGCCCTTGCTGTCTTCGGTGAGCACCGAGGCGGCGCTGGCGCCAACGGTGTACGCGTTCTTCAGGTGACTCACGCGTAACGAATCGTTCGGGCCGAACAGCGGAATCTCATAATCGACACCGCCATAGGCGCCGTGAGAGTCGCCGCCGAACGAGCGCATTGCATAGAGCCCCGTGAGCCGGAGCCGATCTGCCCGATGCAACGGATTGTTGAGCGTGAACGTCATCTGCCCACGGTATTCACCCGCAAGCTTGGTGCCATAGTTGTCGACCGCGCTCTCGAAGCGATATCGCTCTTCATCCTGCACGCGAAGCGTAAGATTCGTGGTTCCAATATCCTTGCCGGGGCCCAGCACGCCAAAAGCCGTGATGCCGGGATAGGTAGTCAACGTGAGCAGCGCGGCCTCGATGGAGTCTTTATCGACCGGCGCGCCGACCAGATCGTTGAACGGCCGGCTCAGCACCGGAACGGGGTAGCTCTGGTTGCCCTCGACTCGCACGCTGGCGAGGCGCCCTTCCAGCACACTGACGACCACTTCGCCGTTCGTCACTTGCTGTTGAGGCACGAACACCTGCGCCAGGATGAAGCCGTGCTCGTGGTAGTACGCGGCAACCTTGTCGGCCACTCCCTGAAGCTGGCTGAGGGAAAAGCCTTGCGCCGGCTGCGCGGAGCGTGCGGCATCGAGCAGCGATTGAGCCCTTGTTGCCGTCACATGGTGTTCGCGGCTCTGAATGGCGCCTTTGAGCCGGAACGTCTTTACGAAGACTCGCGGGCCGGAGTTGGAGTCGGGAGTGCGGTCGCTCGCTCGCGGGATGTCGAACAGCTCTCCGCTACGCGGCGCTGGCTGCACCGCCGGCTCGACGCGGGGAAATGCGCCACCGGGTGTGGCTGCGGGCGGCACCTGCGCTGCCGCTGGCTGGCACCACGGGGCCATCAGCGATATCGCCCAAACAGCTGACTGCCAGCGCGCACGGCGCTCCGTCCCTGGAATTCTCATGATGCGCCCTACGATCTGCGTGGGGCGGGAGACTAGCGGAGGGGGTGCCGTTCACCATCTATACTGAAGTATGTGAGCGGGTGTACTGCGTCACGGTTTTTTGTTGTTGTTTTGAAGATAAGACAAGAGCCCTCAAACGCCGGGCGGCTAGGAGAGAGAGAGAGCTGCTTACTTGGCGCGATAAACTGGGGTGGGCACGCCTTCCAGGCGCGCTTTGAGCTGGAGCGCGAGGTGCAGCGAATGGAAACGGCTCTGCAGGATATTGCCGCCCTGGAACCAGAGGCCCGGCTGCGCGGTCGGCTTCCACATATTACGCAGCTCGCCTTCCCACGGGCCGGGGTCGCCCTCGGTGCCCGAACCCAAACCCCAGCATCGGCCGACTTTGCGCTCGACCTCGGGCGAGATGAGCTGGTTCATCCATTCGTTCATCGGCCGATAACCCGTCGCATGAGGTCGCCAAGCTCGATATCTGCGCCAGGCTGAGCGTAGTAGATGCTCTTGGCACCTTCACGCATCGTGTCGGCGCGCACGACGATGGTCGGGGATCGCTGGATCATCGTCACCTGCGCATCGTGTTCCCACAGGTCGACGCAAATGTCGTGCGCGGAATTGTTCGAGCCGATGACGCTCACGGCCCTCGCCAACCGGAACTATGCCGGGCTCAACCCGCTTCTTGCCGCGGCGGCGCGTTTCAGCGACGAGGTGGTGACCCAGCTTTCTCCCTCGGTCGAGACGCTGGCAAACCTGAGGAAGCACGCGTCAGACCAGGTGCTCGTCAACATCGTGCTGACGATCGGCTGCTACATGTCGATTGCGCGGCTGATCGCCGTCACAGGCATCGAGCCGGATGTGGACACACTGAGTCATCTGCCGAGCGGGCTGGAGTAATGACTGCGGATGCCCTGTGACGGGAG
Source organism: Gammaproteobacteria bacterium (assembly GCA_040007735.1). Classification (GTDB taxonomy): domain Bacteria; phylum Pseudomonadota; class Gammaproteobacteria; order Steroidobacterales; family Steroidobacteraceae; genus JADGHX01. Next base: position 9,742 of record JBDTUL010000053.1, read on the forward strand.
GCGCGTCAGCTACCGCCCGCCCCTTGCCGGCTCGCGCGCACCACCTCCGCCGCCGCGCGGCCGTCTCCCCTTTCAACATAATCTGGCAGGCTGCCACTCTTATATATAGGCCCGCGACCCACATCAGGGACGCAACACGGCGACGCGCCGTTCGCGGCGCGCGGTCGTGTAGACCTCGCGCGCCGCATCCAGATTCATCAGGAAAATCCCCAGCCCAACAAGCAGATCGGGCCATGCCGAAGTCCACAGGAAGGTCACGCCGCCAGCGGCAATGATGGCGAGATTGGCGAGCACGTCATTGCGAGCGGAGAGGAATGCGGCCCGCGACAAACTTCCGCCAACGTGCCGCACGCGCGCGAGCATGAGGGAACAGGAGAAATTGACTGCCAATGCACCCAATGCCGTGAGGGAAAGAGAGAGCGGTACCGGCGCAACGGGAACCAGGAATTTTTGCCAGGCGGTCCACAGCGTCGCGAGGCCCGGTAACAGCAGAATCACCGCCAGAAGAATTCCCACTGCCGCTCGACGTCGCGCGGGCCAGCCAAGAGCCAGGAGGATGAGGGCATTGACGCTCGCGTCCTCCAGAAAGTCGATCGAGTCGGCAAATAACGAGACCGACCCAATGCGCTGTGCAACGGTGAACTCGATAAAGAAGTACGCAAGGTTCAGTGCCGCAACCCATATGACGACGCGCCGGAGTGCTGCTGAATCGACAGCCGACCCGACTTCGCCCGACCCGTCATTCATTCATCACCCCGCCGACTACGCGAGAACCTGCCCATTGAGAACCCGATAAATTCTCAGGAACTCAGAAGCTGCCTTGGGGAGATTGGCCTCCCAGTCCTGGGCGGCCGCGTGATCCGCGCCGTCAGTGATGTACTTCACGCAGGTGAAAGGGGCTTTCTCCAGCCAACAAACCTTTGCGAACGCAAAGGCTTCCATATCGCGTACGTCGCACGGAAGTGCCGAGCCGCCGGCCAGGAATGAGTCTGCACTACCGCAGGTGGCACTTTGGAGTGACGCAACGGTATTCGGAAACTCGATGGCTGAAGGGGCGGACTCGAACGGCGTCACGCCTCGTGCGAACCCGAGCGCCGTGAGGTCCATGTCGAGCTGAACGAAAGAGTGACAAGCCACGAGCGTGCCGGTTGCCAGGCTGCTGCTACCGGCCGTTCCGAAGTTCACGACATGCGGAACGGGCTTTCCGTCCCGACGGTACTCGGCAAGTTTTGCGGTGAGCGCGTAGGCCGCGTTCACTTTACCGACGCCCGCGAACAGCACAGGAATTCCCGCCGCCTCGAAAACACCCTGAGACTCGACTTCGAGTGCCATGACAACGAGGATTTCCGCCACCGGCCAGCTCCTAGTCAGCCCCGTATCCCGCCCCGCGCAGCACCTGGCCCGGGGTTGCTCCGGTGTGCTTGCCCTGATCGACGACCACTTGTCCGTTTACGAGCACGTAGTCGATGTCTGTGGGAGCCGCCATGGGGTTTTCATAAGTCGCTGTGTCCTGGATGCGATCATAGTTGAACACCGTGACATCCGCCCACTGCCCTTCGCGGAGCGTGCCCCGATCGAACAGGCGCATCCGGGTGGCCGGCCATGACGTCAGCTTTCGCACCGCCTCTTCGAGTGAAATGACATGCCGCTTGCGAACGTACTCGGCGATGAGGCGCGGGAAATTCCCGTACGCGCGCGGATGAGGCAGGCCGATCTCATCCATCTCACCCGGCTTCAGCGCGGCACCGGAGTCGCTGCCAATGCCCATCCAGGGAAAGCGCAGTGCCGTCTCGATATCCTTCTCGTCCATCATGAAAAACAGCGCCATCGCCCGATAGTCGCGTGACGAGGAGCGTTTCGGGTTCGCACTGAGCACGATGTCCCACGCCACGTCCGCAGGGTCGCGGCCGAGCTGGCGACCGATCGCGGCGATACTCTGGTAGCGATACTTGTCGTAGGCAGCGCTCTGCGCGTTCGCGAGCACCACACCATCCCATCCACCTGAGGCCGCAACGAGGTTCGACCATCCGGGCAGAGAGCCCGCAGCGAGTTCCCGCTTCAGGCGCTCACGCACTTTCTTGTCCTTCAGTCGTCGCCCATGGATTGCCGAGACCATCCAGCACGCGTCCGTTGCGAACGACGACGTCGTAGTCCGGCGTGTCCGCTGCGGAAACGATAGTCGTCAGTCCCAACATCATCGCGAATGCCGCGGCGGTCCAGATTTTCATGGTGGATCCTTTAGCTTTGAGTAGCACGAGCCTGCATTCAGCCGCATCACGCCAGCGGAATCATTTCCGCGATTGAGCGGCTACTTCCCGGATGAGCTCTGCCGCCTGATTCGCATACTTCTCGTCGTAGATCAGGCTCATGTGAGTCGCATTCTTGACCACGACATATCGGCCGCGAGTAGACAGGGAAGCCGTCTCCTTCTGCAGCTTCGACCAACCCGCCGAGACCTTTTCCGCATCCAACGTGTCCGGGAGCATCCCCGCCTCCCATTTGTCTCCAGCCTGAATGGCGACAGTGGGCCTGTCGCCGAAATTATCGCTGGGGCGCGGGCGATTCGTGTACGGAACCAATCCTTCGTATTCGGCCAGCACCGTATCGAAATAGGTCCCGTCATTTGTGGACTGCAGTTCCGCAATGATCGGCTCGGGGTACGACGATTTGAGCGGCGACACAATGGGATCGTAAAGCCGCGACAGGCCCAGCTTGACCATCCAGCGATAGATTCCGATGCCCTGTTCCGCATCCGCCTTCAGGTCGAGCTTCTCCATCCCCAGAACTTTGGTCTGATCCGGATGGCTGCCGTCGAGAAATGCCAACCCGGAAACTTCCGCCGGATAGCGCGCCACATATTCGCGAACGATGATGGCGCCCAGTGAGTGACCCGCGAAGACAAACGGGCGCTCGAACGCGGTTGCGTCCAGCAGCGTGTGCAATTGAGCGACCACGTCGCCGAGCTCGCGGGGTCGCCGGCCGTCGGCACTCCAACCGAGCCCCGCGCGATCGTAGGTGCAGACTTTGGTCGAACGCGCGAGATTCGCCTGAATCCAGTGGTAGTACGGGGAGGACAGGGCCAGGCCAGCCTCGATGAGAACAGGAGGTAGATCGTGCAGCGAACCCGAGCAATGAATGTGGAGCTTGTTGCCTCCCACCTCCACCAGTTTGCCGGGCGGGGGCACATCTTTGGCGAGCCCTTTCAAGATCAATCCCGTCAGCAACACACCGAAAACGAGCAGACCTAGCAGCCCGCCCAGGACTTTCAATGCGAATTTCATTTACGCCGGCTCCAATTCAAACGGGCATCATCAAGACACTGGAAACGGCCAATGCTCCGAGCACGACCGCGATCGCATTGAGCTGAGCCCAACGCCCATTGGGTTGGGTCTTGAGTGTAGGCGCGAAGAGCAGTATCAGAGCGCCCACTGCCGCGGCAACCGCTGTTGCTGCCTGCAGCCATGCGATGACGTGAAGCGTGTTTGCGGCCGACGCTTCTTCGGCGCTGAGGATCATCCGGGGTGTCGTCCAGCCCAGAAACCAAATGGCACAGCAAGCCAAAGGCGCAAGGATGGCACCGCCGGCGGCAACCAATACACCACGTCGGGCAATGCGCGACAACGGGGTCTGGGTGAGAGGCCAGAAGAACGCCGCCAGCCCCGATGCGGAGAGGATAGCGCCCACGATCAGTACCAGCCGCTGTCGTGAAGGCAATTGCCATCCCTCGACGCGCGACGATGTGCGCATGGAGAGCAGGCTCGTAATCGTGACGACACGCCCGTTCTGATCCCGGCCGAACAACCTGTATTCAGAATTCGGGTAGGGAATGAATACGTCTCCGCCATTGAGCTGCGGATCGCGAAAAATGTCTTGGGCGACCATGCGGTAACGGCCGAGACCGTCCACGTACAGCGCATCGCCCGATACGTCGACCTGGGTATAGCCGGTACCCTGAGACACGGGCTCGAAGATTCGAAAGAGGCTGCGCATGAAATCGCGGCTTCGCGAATCGTCCTGATAAACGCCAGCGTAGTCGGCAAGCGCTGCTGGAATAACAGGTTCCGAGGGTCGAACACCCAGGAAACGCTGATAGATCATCTCGCGAAAATTGTAGCCCGTGACGTTGAAAAGGCTCCCCGGCTTTGGCGGTTGGGCGGCGTCACCCAGCGAGCAATAGCAGGAAATAAATATGCCGGCGTTGTCATCCGGAAACAGCGAGAGCATGGTGTGGTAAGGGTCGATCCTTCCTCCATGCTCGGCAACCCGCACGCCATTCCACTCGTGCAACATCCAGAGCATGCCGACGGCGCTGCTTCCAGGGTGATTGCGAACGTGCGGCGTAAGCATCAGCGCGCGCGTTTTCTCAGAGATAACCTGCGACCCTTCTCCACCCAGCATGGCAACGATATAGCGCCCCATGTCATCCAGCGGCGCCTCGATGGATCCGGCCGGCGCCAGGAACTCCGGAATAGGCTGATACATCGCCTTGACGGGCGCTGGCTTCCCCGGCTCGTAAGCAAACCCCAGCTCCGCTGACGGAGAACGCGAGGCATTCAGCACCGTCGCGTTCATTTTCAGCGGCCGGAACACTCTCTCGTCTAGAAAGTTCTGCAGCAGATCTCCGCTAATGTCTTCGACGATCATTCCCAGAAGGGAAACGCAGGCATTGCAGTATTCGGTCTTGTCTCTCGTGTACTCATTCAAGTCAGGAATGTTCTTCTGAACATCCGCCGCAGGCATCGGCAACATCGTTGGATCGTAGTACCACTCCTTGGCCTCGAATCCGCCGTGGTGATTCAGCAAGTCCCACACCGTAATCTCGCGCCCTGCGACCTGCGGCAGATGTCCGCGTTTGAGATACTGGTTCGCCGGATCATCGAGAGAGTGGATGCGGCCTTCGTCGAGCAGCATCGCAATCGCAAGCGCAGTGAACGTCTTCGAGGTAGAGCCGATGCGAAAGCGCGTGATCGCGGGATCGATCTCTTTCTTGAGTGCCGCATCGGCGTACCCATAGTGCCCGATGAAGGTCACCTTGCCATCCTGCACGGCGACCACACCGATACCGCTTCCCCTTCCCTGCTTTACGATCCGCGCCAGAACATCATCCGCCCAGGACCGGACCGCCTCGGCGGACAAATCCACTCTTGCATCGACTACGGATGAACTGAACAGGCCCATGAACGTGAGCACTCCCGCAATCATGCGCCGATAGGCCGCGCTCCTCATGAACGAGCTCATTACGAAAAGACCTAGCGCAGTCCGCGCTCAGAACGACCGGCGAACCGTGACACCAATGGTTTTGGGCTGGAACGTGATGGCCTGAGGGAACTGCGCGCCGAAGGAGTCGCCAAACGAATCGAACCGGGGATGCGCATTGAAGGCGTTCTGCACGAACACCGAGGCTTCCCAGACCTCGCCCGTCAGGCCCGCGGCGAACGACGCCACCCGGTAACTGGGCCGGAATAAGGCGTCGTCCGGAACGCCGATGGTGTTGAAGCTCGTCGCCACCTGATCGACATACTGGTAGTCGCCGCGAACGTAGGCAGACATGCCGAAGCTCACGGGAACGGTGTATTGGCTCTGCACCGCTACGGTCCACTTCGGTGTCTGCAACGTCATGTCGCCGTTCTTTCCCAACCCGCCGAGGCTATCTTCTGCGAGGCGGGCGTCGATGTAGCCCACTGCCAACCCGAGGTCGAGCCCCCGGATCGGCACGGCTTTCAACTCGAGCTCCGCTCCTTTGTTTACCGCCTTGCCAAAGTTCGCCTGCAAGGAAAAACCGCAATTGAGCTGGGTCTCCTGCTGGATATTGTCCCAATCAATGTAGTAAGCAGAGACGTTCGCGCTCAGCTTGCCGTCGACCCAGACGGTCTTCGCGCCCGCTTCATAGTTCCACACGCTGTCCGACTCGAAGGAATCCTTGGGCGTCAGGCCCCGCGCAGCGAGCTCTGCGACGCAGTCCGGAATATTGGCGGGCTTTCGCGTCGTGCCACCCGCACGAAAGCCACGCGCGGCCAGTGCGTAAACCAGCAGGTCTGGGTTGAATTTATAAGAGACCTCCGCTTTGGGCGTAAAGCCGGTCTCAACCGTCGGACCTATCCTGCCGCTGACGTCCACCGGGCCCTGGAACAGGCTCGCGCCAGTGAAGCTGTTCGTCAGCACCTCGGTACGGAAGTACCGCAAACCGCCGGTCAGGCTCAGCCGATCCGTGACGTGCAGCACCTCTTCGGTGAAGAGGGCCGACTGTTTCGTGATCACCTGGTTCATCGAAATCGAGAGCGCCTTGTTCGGCAGCGGTATCGAGGGCTCCGCGGAGTAATTGTCGAAGGTGAAATCTTCCCGCTGGTAGAACACGCCCACGAGCCAGTCGAGCTTGTCGTTTTCGCCAGTCGATGCAAGCCTCGACTCATGCGTGAAGATCTCGCGATCGACGTGGCTCGCAAGCCCAACTTCTGTCGTGGCCGGAAGGCCGAAAATCTGCTGGATCGTGTTCGACAGGCTGAGGACGTTGTCCTTCTTCCACGACATGAAGGAGGTCGAGCTCGCAAGCGCCGCCTGGCCGAAGTCGTACTTCACGCCCATGTCGTAGAGCGCAAAGTTGTTCTCCTCTTTGTTCGGGGGGCCGGCGACATTCGTCAGCAGCCCGCCCGGTCCGTTCTCGAAGCCGATCGTGTAATGAGCGCGATCCGCAATTTCCTTCCGTTCGGCGAACATGCTGGGCGTCAGGGTCAGATTTTCCGTGAGACGGATTTCCGAAGCGACGCGCACCGAGAGCTGATCGACGTCGTTTATGTTCTTGTCGAAGTTCGTATCCAGCACATTCTTCAGGCAGGACGGATCGGGACTATCGCACTGGAGCGAGGTGCCGGCGTTGTCGATATAGCCTTCATCATGGCGCGAAGCCACTGTCGCCCGGAGCGCAATCTTGTCTTCGACGATGGGAACGTTGACCATGCCGCGCACTTCATGATTGATGCCGCCGCCCTGCGTCGTCGATACGGTGCTCTCGACTTTGCTTGCGAAGCTCTTCGAGTTTGGGCTGTTGGGGACGATCTTCACCGTGCCACCCAATGAGCCCGAGCCGTACAGCGTGCCCTGCGGGCCGCGCAAGATCTCGATGCGGTTGATGTCGAACAGGTTTGGGTCGCTGAAGGGAACCGGAGTCTCGCCGATATAGAACGCGACCGGCTGCCCGCCGGAGGTGCTGTTCGTGGACGAGATTCCACGGATGAAGACCCCTCTGTCGCCGAGCTGTCCGCCACCCGGGCCGTCATAGGTGAAGCTGACACCCGGCGTCATGCGAGCGTATTGCGTGAAGTCGCCGATTCCCGCTAGCTCGATCGCACGCTCGCCGATCGCCGTAACGCTCATGGGCACATCTTGCAGAGACTGCTCTTTCTTCTGCGCGGTCACCACGATCTCCTCGAGCTTGTCCGCCGGCAGTGCCTTCGCGCCATTCGGTTCCGCCGCGGCGCTTTCGCCCGGCGCGTCGGATTGGGCAAGGCGCAACGAGGAGCTCTCGCGCAGGTTCGAAGAGGTCGGCGGAGCCGACGGCAGCGGCTTCTGTATCACCACGACATGGTTGGCCGTGATCTCGTACTTGAGATCAGTGCCTCTGAGAATCTCCTTCAGCGCCGCGGCCGGAGCCAATTCGCCGCTGACGCCCGGCGTGGTCGCCTTGCCCACATCGGACTCATTGAAGATGAGCTGGAATTCGGATTGGGCCGCGAACTCCTTGAGCGCAGTGGAGATAGATTGAGGAGCAATGGCGTAGGACTTGATCGCGGCGGAGGCGTCATCCGCATAACAAAGCCCGGCAGTTACAAGGAGAGCGCACGCGGATGCACCGGCGAGGGATACAGGTAGGCGGCCGATGCCCGCTCCACCGTCGTTGTTACGAGTAAAGCGTAGTGCGGCTCGCGCGATCAGAGTTCGCATGAAGTTCGGCCCTCCCTCGGGCATGTTCGTATAGTTTTCCAGGCGAGCTTCCCGTCTCTGAATCGTCGACTCCTTCTCCTTATAGAGTGCGTTTCTCTCGCACACCTCAATGGTCTTTACGAAAAAAATGGGGAGCCCGCTTCCGACGTCGCCACGGATGGCGCACATCGGGCGTGAAGCGAGCAGACGATGCGCGCGGCGTCTGGGAGCCTGTCTGACGAATACGCACCTGCCACGGCGCCTATTGGTGGACCGACTCTAGTCGGGACGCTTCCTGAGAATCAGCTTGTGGTCGTCAGTGCGCTCGACATCGAGGCGGAAATAGATCTGCAGGCCTTCGACGAAGGCGTCGACCTTGCCTGCCTCGAACGTGCCGCTCATGCGAGCA
>JBDTUL010000054.1:0-17987 GCA_040007735.1 Gammaproteobacteria bacterium
TCTGTCACGCCAGCTGAAACCGTAGCAATCTTTCCACTCATCAGGGAAGCCCTCGTGAACATACAAGGGCTCTGATCCCCTTGGGAGATGAACGCCACCCAATTGCTGGCTAGACTTCAACCCATGACTACACGCTTCACCGGCACCGACCGCTTCACCGGCACCGACCGCTTCACCGGCACCGACCGCTACATCGCCACTGACGACCTGATGATGGCCGTCAACGCGGCAGTTACTCTATCCAGGCCATTGCTCATCAAAGGCGAGCCGGGCACCGGCAAAACCCAGCTCGCTTTGGAGATCGCACGTTCGCTCGGCAAGCCACTGCTCGAGTGGCACGTCAAATCCACGAGCAAAGCCCAGCAAGGCCTGTACGAGTACGACGCCGTCTCGCGTCTGCGGGACTCCCAGCTGGGCGACGCCCGCGTGCACGACATCGCGAACTACATTCTCAAGGGCAAGCTCTGGGAAGCGTTCGAGGCCGACGAACAACCGGTGCTGCTGATCGACGAAATCGACAAGGCCGACATTGAATTCCCGAACGACCTCCTGCGTGAGCTCGACCGCATGGAGTTCTACGTGTACGAGACGCGGGAACTGGTGAAGGCGCGTCATCGTCCAATCATCGTGATCACGAGCAACAACGAGAAAGAGCTGCCGGATGCCTTCCTGCGCCGCTGCTTCTTTCACTACATCCGCTTCCCGGATGAAGACACGATGACGCGCATCGTCGACGTGCACTACCCGGCGCTCAGGAAAGACCTGCTGGCCGAGGCGCTGAGCGCGTTCTTCAAGTTGCGCGACACGCCCGGCCTGCGCAAAAAGCCTTCCACCTCGGAGCTGCTCGACTGGATCAAGCTGCTCGTCGCCGAGCAGGTGCCACCCGAAGCGCTGCGCTCGGACGATCCGAAGAAAACCCTGCCGCCGCTCTACGGCGCGCTGCTGAAGAATGAGCAGGACGTTCATCTCTTCGAGCAGTTGCTCTTTCTCCACCGCCGCGGCCGCTGAGTTCCGGTGCTCATCCGGTTCTTCTTCGATCTGCGCACAGCCGGTGTCCCGGTCGGGATCACCGAGTTCCTGACGCTGCTCGAAGGTTTGAAGCGGCAAGTCGTGTGGGTGTCCGCACAGGACTTCTACTACTTCGCCCGCACCTGCCTGGTGAAAGACGAGCGTCACTACGATCGCTTCGACCGCGTGTTCGCGGAAACCTTCGCCGGTGCGGAGAAGCTTTTCGAGCGCATCGTGGCCGAGTTACCGGAAGACTGGCTGAAGTCGCTGGCAGAGCGAGCTCTCTCTGAGGAAGACAAGGCCCGCGTTCAGTCGCTCGGCGGTTGGGAGAAACTGCTCGAGACGCTGAAGGAACGCCTGCGCGAGCAGAAGTTCCGCCACGAGGGCGGCAACAAATGGATTGGCACCGGCGGCACCTCGCCGTTCGGCGCGAATGGCTACAACCCTGAGGGTATTCGCATCGGCCAGAACCAGTCGCGCAACCGCCGCGCAGTCAAAGTGTGGGACGCGCGCGAATACCGCAACTTAGACGACACCGTAGAGTTGAACACCCGGAACCTGAAGCTCGGTTTGCGTCGCCTGCGCCGGTTCGCGCGCGAAGGCGCGGAGGATCAGCTCGACCTGGATGGCACCATCTCCGCCACCGCGCGTAATGCCGGCATGCTGGATATCAAACTGGTCGCCGAGCGCCGGAACGCCGTGAAGGTGCTGCTGTTCCTGGATGTAGGCGGCTCGATGGACCCGTACATTCGCCTCTGCGAAGAGCTCTTCTCAGCGGCGCGCAGCGAGTTCAGACACCTGGAGCATTTCTATTTCCACAACTTCCCCTACGAGAAGCTATGGAAGGACAACCACCGCCGCCATTCTCAGGGAACGCCCACCGAGACGGTGCTGCGAACCTATGGCCGCGACTACTGTGCCATCTTCGTCGGCGACGCCACGATGAGCCCGTACGAGATTACGCAGCCGGGCGGTAGTGTCGAGCATTGGAACGAGGAGAGCGGCGCCTCCTGGATGCAGCGGGTAATCAATGCGTTTCCGCGTCTGGTGTGGCTCAACCCCGAGCCCAAGGATCGCTGGGACTACACGCCATCCCTGCGCATCACTCGCGAGTTGATCGGCGGCCGGATGTTTCCTCTGACGCTGCGAGGGCTCGATGACGCGATTCGGGAACTGCGTCGTCCCCTTGCGCGTTTACCCGGGTCCGCTAATGCGCCGTCGTCGCCCGAGCCGCGGCCTGCAGCGTCTTGAGATCCAACAGCACCTGCTGCGAATGACTGTCCGGCTCGACGTCCCGGTAATGCTTCGCGATGCGCCCCTGCGGATCGACGATGAACGTTTCCCGGCGCGCCAGTTCCATCAGCCCAAGCGGCCGATGCAACACGCCGTACTCCTTGGCCACCTGCTTGTCGGCATCCGCCAGAATGGGAAAGGGCAGGCGATGCTCGGTCGCGAATTCCTTGTGCGAGCTGACATCGTCCACGCTGATGCCCAGGACCACCACCCCCATGTCCCGGAACGCGAAGATGTTGTCGCGGAAGTCGCAGGCCTCGGTGGTGCAGCCGGGCGTGTTGTCCTTGGGGTAGAAGTACAGCACCACCCAGTGTCCCCGGTGCTGGGCCAGTGTGACCGGCTTGCCATTCTGGTCGGGCAGCCGGAAGGCCGGAGCCGGGCTGCCGGGGGCGGGCGCAGCGCACGCCGGGGTGCCTGTCACCCCGAATGCGAACACGAACATCGACGCAGCGAGCAGGCGCACCCTAATCTTCATTGCACGATTCTAGCAGCCGCGGCCAGGGTGGCTGCGGCCCGGGCCGTCGATTTGTAGGATAGCAACGCAGACCCCGATGAACGACATCGCACCTCACCCGGAACGCCGCCGGGCCAAACGGCCCGTACTTGCGCTGGTTCTCACCGGCGGCGGCGCTCGCTCGGCGTACCAGGTAGGTGTGCTGCGTGCCCTGGCCGAGATCTGCCCTCGCGGCCGCAATCCCTTTCAGATCATCGTAGGGACTTCGGCGGGTGCCGTGGCGGCGAGTGTGCTCGCAGCCGAAGCCGTTCATTGGCGGCGGGCGGTGGCGGGGCTCGAAGACGTCTGGGCGAATTTCCGCGTGGGGCAGGTGTTCCGGGCGGACCCGTGGCACATGATCCGCGCCGGTTTTCACTGGGTGGTGTCGCTGCTCACTGGCGGGTTCGTTCTGTCGCCGCCGAAGTCGATGCTCGACAATACGCCGCTGCGAGAGCTCCTTTCACGCAACGTGGATTGGTCAGGTGTGCGCCAGAGCATTGATCGCGGCCACCTCCGCGCGCTCGCGCTGTGTGCCACGAGTTATGTCAGCGGCCAGTCGGTCGCGTTCTATGACGGCCGCGACAACATTCGGGATTGGGCACGCGTGCAGCGGGTGGGCAGGCGGGCCACGCTGACGCTCGATCATCTGATGGCGAGCGTCGCGATACCGCTGCTGTTTCCGCCCATGCAGCTCGGCGAAGAGCACTTTGGCGACGGCGCCATGCGCCAGATGAATCCCTTGAGTCCGGCGGTGCATCTGGGTGCGGATCGGTTGTTGATACTGGGCGTGCGTGCGCGCAGAAATGCCGGCGTGGCGGTTGCGCAGACGCCGGTGGAGCCGCCGTCACCGGGGCAGATCTTCGGCTACATGCTCGACACGCTGTTCACCGATCAGATCTATGGTGATCTGGAACAGCTCGAGCGCATCAACGACATGGTGCGAGCGGCGCCTGAGCAGGCGCGCGGGGCGCGGGCCGTTGAGTCGCTGATGATGGCGCCGAGCGTCGATCCCAGAGAGGTGGCAGCCCAGCACATCGGTGAGATGCCGCGCAGCCTCAAGGCACTTCTAAGAGTGATCGGGGCGGGGGACCTCGAGGGCAGTCAGCTTGCCAGCTACCTCATGTTCGAGTCGGGGTATACGAAGGCGCTCATCGAGCTGGGGTACAAGGATGCGATGGAGGCGAGGTGTGCGCTTAGTGCGTTTGTTACGGGGGAGACGTTGCCTTCCGTGATCACTTCGCCGGGGGTGGCGCAGGCTACTTAGGTCAGGAACAGGGTTCCCAGTCCCAGTAACGTCGCGAATCCGATGCAGTCGGTAAAGGTGGTGAGAATCACGCCGGCAGACAGCGCCGGGTCGATGTTCATCCGCCGCAGTAGCAGCGGCACAATCACCCCAACCGACGCCGCCGCGAGCAGGTTGATGAGCATCGCGGTCGCGATGATCGCGGCAATCTTCCACGTACCAAACCAGAACGTAGCGATGCCGCCGATGACGGCCGCCCAGATGAGCCCGTTCAGCCCGCCCACTGCGATCTCCTTGAACAACAGCCAGCGTGCGTTGGCCCACTGAACCTGTCCAAGGGCGAGGCCGCGGATGATCAGCGTCACCGTCTGAGTGCCCGCGATGCCTCCCATGCTCGCAACAATGGGCATGAGCGCGGCTAACGCTGCGACTTTGGTAATGGTGTCTTCGAACCGCCGCACCACCAGCCCCGCAAGAATGGCGGTGATCAGGTTGATGCCGAGCCAGAACAGGCGTCGCTTCGTCGAAATGAATACGCCGGCGAAGACGTCTTCCTCGTCGCCGAGGCCCGCCATGCTGAAGACGGAGTGCTGCGCTTCCTGCCGGATGACGTCTACCACGTCGTCGATGGTGATGCGTCCGAGAAGCCGGCCTTCCTTGTTGACCACCGCGGCGGACACGAGATCGCGATCCTGGAAAAGCTGGGACACATCGTGGGCTGGCGTCTCAGGGTCGATACGGGGCGCCTCGCCTTCCAGCAGCTCTCCCACCGTGAGATCAGGGTCGCTCGTCAGCAGGCGCGTGATCGGCACTGTTCCGAGATAGCCGTCGCGCCGGTCCACCACGAACAGCCGGTCGGTTTTTTCCGGCAATTCCCCGCGCATGCGCAGGTAACGCAACACCACTTCCACGGTCACATCCGCGCGCAGGGTCACCTGGTCGGTGTTCATCAAACCGCCGGCGCTGTCCTCCTCGAAGCTCAGCACCGTGCGCAGTCGCTCGCGGTCCTGCTGGTCCAGCGATCTCAGCAGCTGCAGGGTGACGGCTTCGGGAAGGTCCGTGACCAGGTCGGCAAGATCGTCGAGCTCCATGCCTTCGGCGACGGCGAGCAACTCATCCGCTTCCATGCCTTCCATCAGCTCGCCGCGGATGCGCTCGTTGAGCTCGACCAGCACCTCGCCTTCGAGCTCGGGGTCGACCATGTCCCACACGAGCTCGCGCTGTGCGGGCGGCACGGATTCGAGGAGGAGCGCAATCTCAGCCGGATGCAGCGCATTGACCATGCGATGCGCGGAACGCAGCGTCCCCTGACCCAGCGCTGCGCGCAGGGCCGTGAGGCGTCGTTCCTTCTCGGGCTTCAACACTGCGTTCATGGGACCACTGCACCGCGCGCCGCGCGCGCGCGCGAGTGTAGCGGCGAAGCAGTGGCTCGACTAGAACAAGCAGTGAACCGACTAGCAGTCTGCTGTCGGACTTGCGCTGCCACTGAGCAGGCCGCAAAAGCCGCGTCTCTTGCGGCCGGAAACGAAGCTCGTGTCCGAAAAAGCGCCGGGCCGCGCAGGCCGCAGGCGACTTTTTCCAATCGACTGAGCGTCAGCTATTCGCGGCGGCGACTTTCGGGTGGAAAATTTGCGACGCCGCCAGCGCGCTGTGACGGGCGCTGACGTTTGCGAACTGGGCGGCGAAGCGCTCGGCGAGACGATCCACGATGTACACCGAACGATGCTGGCCGCCCGTGCAACCCACCGCCACGGTCAGATAACCGCGGTTGTTCGCCTGGTATTCCGGAATTCGCGAGTCGATGAAACGCGCGATGTCCTCGATGAGACGCCCGGCCGCTTCCTGCGCTTCGAGAAATTTCACCACTTCCGCATCCCGGCCCGTGAGCTTGCGCAGCGTGGGCTCCCAGTACGGATTCGGAATCGAGCGCGCATCGAACACGAAGTCCGCATCCCCGGGAATGCCGTGCTTGAAGCCGAAGGATTCGAACGTGATCGAGAGGCGGTTCTGCGAGCGCTGCTCGAGCCGCTGGTGAACCATCTCGCGCAGCTCGTGCACGCCCATGCGCGAGGTGTCGATGACAAGGTCCGCCGCGTACACGATGGGCTCGAGAATCTCGCGTTCCTTCGCCATGGCCTCGCGCAGGTCGAGATTGTCCCGGCTGATGGGGTGCTTGCGGCGAGTCTCGGAAAACCGTCGCAGCAGCTCGTCCTCGCTCGCCACCAGGAACAGCACTTCGCAGTGGATGCCACTGCGCTTTAGTTCGTCGATGAGCTTCGGCACCGAGGCAATCTCGGCAGCGGTATTGCGCGCATCGAGGCCAATGGCCGTGCGCTCATACGTAGGCTCGGGGGTGCGCACCGTGTGGGAGATGAAGGCCTTCAGCAGCGCGGCGGGAATATTATCGATGCAATAAAAGCCCAGGTCTTCGAGCATGTGGAGTGCCACGCTCTTACCCGAACCCGACAGGCCGCTGACTATGAGGATACGCACGCAGGGAACGTTAACGAGGCTACGTTGCGCGCGCAAGCGCGTAAACCGCAGTAACGTCATTCCGCTACCGTCGGCATTGCATTAAGTAAGCACCGAGGCCGTGCACCGGCTACTTTCCGGTGCACGGCCGCGTCATACGGTGTCAGTGCATTAGCTGGGGGAGGCCGCGCGCGCTATTTTCTGCGCCTCGGCGGCATGGTGGTCGGCACGCTTTTCTTTGTACTTCTTGACGCAGCGGTCGAGCTTGTCCGCCAGCGCATCGATGGCGGCGTACATGTTCTGATCGGTGGCATCGGCATGGATGGCGTTGCCGGTCACATGGAGGGTGGCTTCGACTTTCTGTCTCAGCTTTTCTACCGACAATACACAGTGGACGTCGATAACCTGGTCGAAGTGCCGGGTGATCCGCTCCAGTTTCTTCTCGATATAGCCGCGCAGCGCGGGGGTAACCTCGATGTGATGGCCGGTGACGTTTAACTGCATAGCCGTCTCCATTCTTCGTTGGCTTGGGAAACTTACATCTGCCTGGAGCCTGCGCGGCGCCGCTCGTTGGAGGGCGCGATACCCATGGCTTCGCGATATTTGGCAACCGTGCGCCGTGCGACGGGAATGCCCTCGCCCGACAGCAGCTCGGCAATGCGCCCGTCCGAGAGCGGCAGCTCGCCGTTCTCTTCCTTCACGAGCTTGCGAATCTTGGCGCGGATCGCGGTGGAGGAAGTGCCCGAGCCGTCGGCGCCCTCCACCTGGCTGGAAAAGAAATAGCGCAGCTCGAACACACCGCGCGGGGTGTGCATGTATTTTCCGGACGTCACGCGCGAGATGGTCGACTCATGCATGGCAACCGCTTCGGCGATGTCTTTCAGGATCATCGGCCGCATGTGCTCTTCACCCTGTTCGAGGAAGGCCGTCTGCCGCTCGACGATCGAACGAGCTACTTTCATCAAAGTCTCGTTGCGAATCTCCAGGCTCTTCAGCAACCAGCGTGCCTCTTGAAGCTGGGCGCGCATGCTGGCGTGGCTGGCATTGCGGCCGATGAGACTTGCGTAGCCTTGATTCAGGCGCACGCGCGGAAGCGTGGCGGCGTTGATCTCGACCGCCCAGCCGTGATCGGTGCGGCGGACGAACACATCGGGAACGACGTATTCCGCGTTGCCGGTGCTGACCGTGGCGCCGGGGCGCGGGTGGCAGGAGCGAACCAGCGCCAGCGCCGCGGCCAGTTCTTCGTCTGTAGCGCGAAGCTCGCGACGCAGGAGTGACAGCTCACGATCCGCGACGAGCTCGAGATGGTGACGCGCAATCTGGATGGCGAGCATGAGGCCGGGGGTTTCCGGCTCGAGCTGGCGCAATTGCAATTCGATGCATTCCCCCACCGAACGCGCGCCGACACCGGGCGGGTCGAGCGCCTGCACGAAACTGAGCACGCGCTCGATCTCGGCGAGGTCGGCTTCGATTTCGGGCTTGAGAGTCTTCGCCACTTCATCGAGCGACTCGGTGAGGTAACCGTCTTCGCTGATGACATCGGCAATGGCGCGGGCGATGCCCAGCTCGCGGGGCTCGAGCTTGGCCATCTCGAGCTGCCAGAGAAGATGTTCCTGGAGGGTTTGCCCCGAATCGTCCGCGAATTCCTGCTGACGATCGTCGTCGTCACTGCTCCACGGCGTTTCGGAGGTGCCAACGCTTTGCTCACCCCAGCCGTCGTCGACCACTTCAACCGTGTTCTCGGAGGTGGCGCGTTCCTGCGGCTCGGGTTGGGCCGCGGTCTGCGGCATTTCGGGAGTTTCGAAAGCGCCCGTCTGGTCGGCTTCTTCCACCGGTTCGAGCATCACGTTCGTTTCGAGAAGCTCGCGAATGTGAGCCTGCAGCTCCAGGGCGGGCAGCTGCAGGAGACGAATGGCCTGCTGCAGCTGCGGGGTCATCGTCAGTTGCTGACCCAGCTTCAGCTGCAGGGACGGTTTCAGCATGGTGGCGCGATGGAGCCGATGCTCCGGTAATCCTTAACTCGTTGAATTATGGGGTGTTCCGCTTGGGACCCAGCGGCACTACAAACGGAACGACTGCCCCAAGTACACCTCACGAACTTGTGGGTTGGCAAGGATTTCTTCCGCAGTTCCTGAGGCGATTACCGTTCCTTGGTTGACGATGTAAGCGCGCCCGCAGACACCCAGCGTCTCGCGCACGTTATGGTCGGTAATCAGCACGCCGATGCCGCGGCTGGTGAGCTCGCGAATGATGCGCTGGATGTCGAGCACCGACAGCGGATCCACACCCGCGAAAGGCTCGTCCAGCAGCATGAAGCGAGGCTCGGCGGCCAGGGCGCGCGCGATTTCCACGCGCCGCCGCTCACCGCCCGACAGGGACAGGCCGAGGCTCTTGCGCACGTGGCCGATGCGCAACTCTTCCAGCAGTTCTTCCAGGCGCTGCTCGCGGGTGACGTTATTCAGGTCTTGCCGCGTTTCGAGAATGGCGAGCACGTTGTCTTCGACGGAGAGCTTCCGGAACACCGACGCTTCCTGCGGCAGGTAGCCCACGCCGAGATGCGCACGCTTGTGCATGGGCAGGTGCGTGATGTCTGTGTCATCCAGTTGTATGCGGCCCGCATCACACGGGACGAGCCCGACGATCATGTAGAAGGCTGTGGTTTTGCCGGCACCGTTGGGGCCTAACAGGCCCACGACTTCACCGCTGCTCACTTCGACGGACAGGCCGCGAACGACCTGGCGGGACTTGTAACTTTTCTCGAGGCCCGTGGCCGTCAGCGAGGTCATGGAGCCTTGGGCGCCGGTTTGCTGTCCGGCTTTTCGACGCGCGTGGTGCCATTGGGCGTAATAGTGATACGCACGCGTTCCGTTGCGCCGGGCTTGCTGGTGCTGAGGAATTGCTGCTGGCGAATGTCGTAGACGATTTGCGGCCCTTTGATCTCGGTGCGCCCGTCTTTCAGCCAGGCATCGTTCGAGAGCTTCACGGTGCCGGCGGTCACGTCATAGATGATTTCGCCGGCGCGCCCGGTGGCCACCATGTCGGAATCCGTGTGTTTCTGCTCGAACTGCGCAGGCTTGCCGGTGATGGTGGCCTTGGAAATCTGGCTGTTCCGGAAGTCGACCTCTGCAACGTCCGAGCGCAGGCTGCCGCGCTTCTCCACATCGATGCGTACGTCGCCGTCGAACGTCCAGCGGGTGTTCTCGAAGTCGAGCCCGTTGGCGCGGGCCTGTTTCGCTTCCACGCGGATGTCGCACTGGGAAATGACGACATTCCGGAGCTGAATCTTGTTCGTCTTGTAGTTGGCGTCGACGCCGTCGCCGTTCACCACGATGTCTTCCGTGCAACGGCGCGGCGCGTCTGCCGCTCCGGCGGCCGAAGACACGGCGAGCACCGCCAGCACGCCCAGCGCGGCGCGGGCGAGAAGCCGGGGGTTACTTGTTGTTGAACGTTCCATGGATCCGGGATTCTAGCTTTAGCTGATGGTCGTTCAAATTCGCCGTCAGCCCGACCGCGGCGAGCTTCTTGCCGTTCCAGTCGAGCGTCACGGGCGCGTGCGTGGTCACCACTTCCTTCTTGGTATCGAAAGACAGGATGCTCGTGTCGACGACGGCGGGGGCTGCGGCCCCCGGCAGTTCGCCATTCAGGTGCACATCCCCGAACAGCTCGACGTTAGCGCCGCCTTCGCGAATCTGCCCTGAACGGGCGCGCACGTGCCACGGGTTGCCGTCCGAGGCGATGAACGTCATGCGCGGCGCGTCGAGCTGGATTCGGTTGTCATTCGGATGCTGACGAACCAGCTCCGCATTTAGTGTGTAGAGCGGCCGCCCATCGTCCCCTGTTTCGACCACTTCGGCATTGCGCGCGGCGTAGCCGGGAGCCTCCAAGGGCTCTTCGGCGGTCGCCGGAGTGCTCTCGACGCTCGGACCGCGGCTCAGCATGAGTGTGCCGATGACCAGCGCCAGCACAACCACCAGCCCGACGATGCGGGACGTCACGTGGCGCTTGCGTCCGCGTTCGAGCGGCGGGCGGCGATGAGCAGATCGCAGATATCGCGCACGGCGCCGCGGCCGCCCGCGTTGGGCGTGGCCATGTCCGCGGCCTTCAGGGCTTCGGGGTGTGCATCAGCCACGGCGAAAGAGAGGCCGACGGCTTCCATCACGGGCACGTCCACTACGTCATCGCCCACATAGGCACACTGCGCCGCTGTCAGTTTCAGTTTCTTGCAGAGCCGCTCGAACACGGGGAGCTTGTCCTGTGCGCCCTGGAACACATGTTTGATGCCCAGCTCCTTCGCGCGTGCGGCGACCATCGCCGAGCGGCGCCCGGTAATGATGGCGACCTGCACACCGGCCTTCATGAGCAGCTTGATTCCATAACCATCCCGGACGTCGAACACTTTCAGCACTTCGCCCCGCGGGCCGAAGTAAATGCGACCGTCGGTGAGCACCCCATCTACGTCGAGCACCAGTAACTGGATGTCAGAAGGTTCAGAGCGTGTATTGGGCATGGCCTTTGGGGGAAGGGCGGGGGTCAGACAACACCTGCGCGGAAAAGATCGTGAACGTTCAGGGCACCGATGAGTTTCCCCTGGTCGTCGGCGACCGGAAGAGCGGTGATCTTGTACACCTCCATGAGGTGCACGGCTTCGGCTGCAAGCTCCCGCGGACCGATTCGCTTCGGATTCGGGGTCATTACGGCGCTCATCAGGGCTTTGCGCACGTCCGTGGTGCTGTCCAGTGCCCTGCGGAGGTCGCCGTCGGTGAATACACCCTCGATTCGATCGTCGGCATCTACGACGACGGCCATGCCGAGACCCTTGCTAGACATTTCGATGAGGCCGTCGCGGAGAGGCGTGTCCGCGCGCACGCGGGGCAGGGCATCCCCAGTGCGCATCAGGTCCTCGACGTGCAGAAGAAGCCGGCGACCGAGACTTCCGCCGGGGTGCGAGTGGGCGAAATCTTTTTCGGTGAAGCCGCGGGCATCGAGCATCGCTACGGCCAAAGCGTCGCCCAGCGCCAGCGTGGCGGTGGTGCTGGCGGTGGGCGCGAGGTTGAGCGGGCAGGCCTCCTGCGGAA
This sequence comes from Gammaproteobacteria bacterium, assembly GCA_040007735.1. Classification (GTDB taxonomy): domain Bacteria; phylum Pseudomonadota; class Gammaproteobacteria; order Steroidobacterales; family Steroidobacteraceae; genus JADGHX01. The sequence continues at coordinate 11,585 of JBDTUL010000054.1, forward strand.
CGCTCACGTCGAGGACAACTGTGGCGGCCTTCGCGAGCGTCGCCGCGCCGCCGCCGGTCATTACGATGAGCGGAACGCCGAGGCGCTTGAGGTGGGGGAGCAGCAGCACGAGCTCCGGCGTCTCCCCTGAATTGCTGATGGCCAGCACCACGTCCGAGCGCGTGATCATTCCGAGGTCGCCATGGCTGGCCTCGGCCGGATGCAGGAAAAACGCCGGTGTGCCGGTGCTGGCAAGGGTGGCCGCGATCTTGCCGCCAATGTGGCCGGACTTGCCCATACCGGTGACGACCACCCGGCCCTGGCAGGCCAGGCAGAGGCGGCAGGCAGCCGCAAACCGTTGATCGAGCTTCGGAAGCAGGGCCTCGACGGCTTGCGCCTCGATACCCAGCGCCCGGCGGGCGGAAGTCAGGAGCTGGGCATCGGCGGTTTTGAATGGCACGGCGGCTTGCATGTCCCAATGCTAGCGCGAAACACTTAAACTGCGCCGCCCGACGCGAGACTCACGAGCAGCCATGAATCCCCAGCAAGTAGCGGAACTCATCCGCGCCGGCCTTCCCGGCGCCGACGTTCGCGTCGAATCCGACGACAACACCCATTTCGCCGCCCGCGTCGTCGCGAAGGAATTCGCCGGCAAACGGGCCATTGCCCGCCACCAGCTCATCTACAAGACGCTGGGGGAACTGATGGGCCGCGAGATTCACGCGATGTCGATCGAGGCGCTCACACCGGAGGAAGCGGCGTGAACGAACGGTCTTATTCTCTCGGCGCGTTGCGCGCCGCTATCTGTACGGAGGCTCCTGCCTCCGTAAATCCCGGCCGCAGGCCGTAAAAACCCATGGATAAGTTGCAGATCAAGGGCGGGACGCCCCTCGAGGGCGAAGTGCGCGTGTCGGGTTCCAAGAACGCCACGCTGCCCATCCTCGCCGCGGCGTTGCTCGCCGAAGAACCCGTCGTGGTCGGAAATGTGCCGCATCTGCGGGATGTCACCACCACGATCGAACTGCTCGGCCGAATGGGCGCCACCGTCACCATCGACGAACGCAACCGCATCGAAGTGGATGGTTCCACGCTCAGGGACTGCGTCGCGCCTTACGACCTGGTCAAAACCATGCGAGCGTCGATCCTGGTGCTCGGGCCTCTGGTTGCGCGCTGGGGCAAGGCAGACGTGTCGCTGCCCGGCGGCTGCGCCATCGGTGCTCGGCCAGTGAACATCCACGTTGCGGGTCTGCAGGCCATGGGCGCGGACATCAGCATTGAAGGTGGTTACATCCGCGCACGCGCGGGGCGCCTGAAGGGCGCGCGACTTGTGCTGGAGACGGTCACCGTCACCGGCACCGAAAATCTGATGATGGCCGCCACGCTCGCAGACGGTGAAACCGTGCTGGAGAACGCCGCGCGCGAGCCGGAAGTGGTCGACCTCGCGAATTTTCTCATCGCCATGGGCGCGAAAATCGAAGGCGCCGGTACGGACAAGATCGTCATTCAGGGCGTTTCCAAACTTCACGGCACCACGTACGAAGTGCTGCCGGACCGTATCGAAGGCGGCACGTACCTGGTTGCGGGCGCCATCACCCGTGGTCACGTGCGCATCAAGAACACGCGGCCGGATCAGCTCGACTCCGTCATCGTCAAGCTGCGCGAAGCCGGTGCGACCGTCGGCGTTGGCGACACCTGGATCGAAGTCGATATGCGAGGCAAGCGCCCGCGCTCGGTGGACGTGCGCACGGCGCCGTACCCCGCGTTCCCGACCGATATGCAGGCGCAGTTCGCCGCGCTGAATACCGTGGCGGATGGGGTAGGCACCGTCATCGAAACCATTTTCGAGAACCGCTTCATGCACATGCTGGAAATGCGGCGGCTCGGCGCCGAGATCCGGCTCGAAGGCAATACGGCCATCATTCGCGGCGTGGAGCGGCTCACCGGCGCGCCTGTCATGGCGACGGACCTGCGAGCTTCCGCCAGCCTCGTGCTGGCGGGCCTGGTTGCGGAAGGCCGCACCGATGTCGAACGCATCTACCACATTGATCGCGGTTACGAAGCCATCGAAGAAAAGCTTGCGCAGCTCGGCGCGCAGATCAAACGCGTGCCGAACTGATAGGGTTAGCCGAACCTTAGAAATACTGGAGACGTCATGCAGCTTGGAATGATCGGCCTCGGGCGCATGGGCGCCAATATGGTGCGGCGGCTGCAGCGTGGCGGACATCACTGCGTTGTTTTCGATCGGTCGGAGGATGCGGTCAAGGGTCTGGCGAAGGAAGGTGCGCTAGGCACTCAGTCCCTCGCGGATTTCGTTGGGGCGCTCAGCACGCCGCGCGCCATCTGGATCATGGTGCCTGCCGCGGTGGTGGACTCGGTCATTCGCGATTTGCGGCCGCTGCTTCAGAAAGGGGACATCCTCATCGACGGCGGCAATTCGCAGTATCACGACGATATTCGTCGCGCTGGCGAGTTGAAGGCGGCGGGAATTCACTACGTCGATGTAGGCACGAGCGGCGGCGTGCTCGGGCTGGAGCGCGGCTACTGCCTGATGATCGGCGGCGAAGCGGAGACGGTGTCGCGGCTCGAGCCTATCTTTGAAACGCTGGCGCCGGGCCCGGGCGTTGCGCCGGCAGGCGCATCAGACACGGGTGCTGCGAACAGCAGTGCCGCCAAGGGCTATCTTCACTGCGGTGGTATTGGTGGCGGGCACTTCGTGAAGATGGTTCACAACGGCATTGAGTACGGGCTGATGGCTGCCTACGCCGAGGGTTTCAATATCCTCGAGCATGCCAACGCGGGGTTGGGCACTCGCGCTACGGATGCCGAGACGGCGCCGTTGAGCAACCCGGCCCACTTTCAGTACGAGTTCGACATTGCCGCGATTTCCGAGCTGTGGCGGCACGGGAGCATCGTCAGCTCCTCGCTGCTCGATCTGACCGCCGCGGCGCTCGCCAAGGACCCGAAGCTCAAGACGTTTGCCGGGCGCGTTGCCGATTCAGGCGAAGGCCGGTGGACGCTTCAGGCCGCGATCGAAGAAGGCGTGCCGGCATATGTGCTCAGTGCCGCTGTTTATTCGCGATTCGCGTCGCGTGACCGGGCGGAGTTTGCGGATAAGGTTTTGTCGGCTATGCGGCTTGGGTTCGGTGGGCATCAGGAAGGCGCTGCCGAGAAGAAGTAGCCCGGCCAGGGGCCCTCAATCGCCGGCGGCTCGGAATTTTTTTCTTGTTTTCTCTGGTTGAAGAAAAAAATAAAATTCCTAGCCGCCCGGCGATTGAGGGCCTCTTGTCAGCGCGAAAAAAATCAATTCGTTGCTGGCCACGCTTCGCGGTCAGCCCAAATCTCCACATTGGGGCAATGGGAAACCGCCCGCGCCGCCACGGAGTCCGATTTTTTATCCACCATCGCCTTGAGCGCGGCGCGCTTATCCGCACCGGCAACGACAAACACAATTTCGGCAATGCGCTCGAGAAGTGAAGGCGTCACGCTGACCGCCGATCGCCCATCAGGCCGCTGAACCGCCACAGCCAGTTTTCCAGTGGCGCGCTTCAAGTCCGCCTCGGTGAACAGTGAAGCGGTGTGCCCATCGGCGCCCAGCCCCAAAATTCCCAGCGGAATCCGCGTAGCCAATCGCGGAAGCGCTCGCAGCCGCCGTTCGTAGTCCTCAACCGCTCGATCCAGCGGCAACTCCGTCTTCACCCGCAAAATGCGCTCGGTCGGAAGCGCCAGCGCTTCCAGCAGCGGCCGGGTCGCGCGGTAGTTGCTGGCGTCCGACGTCATCGGCACGTAGCGCTCGTCGGAATAAAAAATCTCGAGCGCAGGCGACGGAGCAAGTGCCCGTTGCGCAAGCGCCTGATAGGACTGAATGGGCGTGGTGCCGCCTGCGAGCATCAGCGCGGTGGAGCCGCGCCCGGTCTGCTCGATTTCCCAGGCGAGTCGCTCGGTCAGCGCATCGTTCAATGCGTTCCGCGTCTCGAACGTGCGGACCCTGAATTCCATTTTCATCAGCGTCCCCGCGGTTGTTCGATGACTTGCGTCTGCACTTCGAGCGGTTTCTTCGCCCGGATGACTCGCAGCTTGATGGCATCACCCGGCTTGCGGTGCGATGCCACCCTCGAGATGGCTTCCTGCGCGCTGCGCACGGGAGTGCCGTCGATATCGGTCAGCACATCTCCTGGCTGAAGCCCCGCGCGCTGCGCGGGGCTGCCGACATACAGGTTGGCGATGAGCACACCGTTAGAAGGAAGACCGAGTTGAGCCCGCTGATATTCCGGCACGTCCTGGGGAACGATGCCGATCCAGCCGCGAATCACGCGGCCGTTCGCGATGATGTCCGCCAGCACGCCGCGCACCAGGTCTACGGGAATGGCGAAACCGATGCCTTCCACGCCGAGATTCTTCGCGATGATGGCGGTGTTGATGCCCACCAGCGCACCGCTGGTGTCGATGAGCGCTCCGCCGGAATTGCCAACGTTGATGGCGGCGTCGGTCTGAATGAAGTTCTCGAACGTGGCGATGCCAAGCGACCTGGTCGTAGCGCTGACGATGCCGTGCGTGACTGTCTGGGAAAGCCCGACAGGGCTGCCGATCGCCAGCACCACGTCCCCCACCTGCAGCCGGTCCGAGCGGCCGATCGGCGCGACGGGCAGGTCTTTGAGATCTATTCGCAACACCGCGAGGTCGGTGTCGGGATCGCGGCCGACAATAGTCGCGTCGGCCACGCGCTCGTCGGCGAGCTGCACCCGAATGGCATCGGCGTTCGCGATGACGTGGTGGTTGGTGACGATGTGCCCGTCGTGGTCCACGATGACGCCCGAGCCGAGGCTGTTTTCAATACGCTGTCTGTAGCGCGGCCACGCCTCGCGGAACAGCTCATCGAGGCTTGAGGGCGCGACGCGCTCCGTTACGACGCGTGCCGTATATATGTTCACCACGGCCGGCGCGGCGCGGCGGACGGCGCTTGCGTAGCTGACCGGGCTTGTGGGGTTCGCCGGCGCCTGCGCGGCGGGCGGGGGCGAGGAAATGTCGGCCCGGCGCACGAGATCCGGGCGCACTGCCACCACAACAAAAGCGAGGGCCAGCCCGCCGATGATCGACCCCGCCACGAAGATGAAACCTCGTCCCCAACTCTTTATCGGCATTTACGCGTGAACCTGCGCCCGGGAGGGCATTGTCGTTTGTGTATAATGCGCCGCCCCCCGTTAGCCGGAAACTGCATCCCCGTGCGCTCAAGCGCGTGCCGGTGACGCGCGGACAAGCGGGCAGGTCAGGTAGCGGAAGCGGGAGAGCTCCATTTGATGGCGGAAAACGGTGTCATCACCGATGACGACGTCGACAACAGTCGGCGCAAATTTCTGACGACGGCGACAGCGGCCACCGGTGCATTGGGCGCGGCGATCGCACTCGTCCCCTTCATTTCGTCCTGGCAGCCGTCCGAGCGCGCCCGCGCACTCGGCGCGCCGATCGAGCTGGATTTGTCCAGGCTAGAACCCGGGCAGATGACGATCGTCACGTGGCGCAAGCAGCAAATCTACGTCGTGCACCGCACGCCGCAGATGGTGCAGGAGCTTGCGAAAAACGACGACCGGTTGAAAGACCCGAAGTCGGAAAGCTCCGAGCAGCCCGAGTACGCGAAGAACGAATCGCGCGCGCTGAAGGCGGACTATCTGGTGCTCATCGGCATCTGCACCCACCTGGGTTGCCTGCCGAAGTCGCGTTTCGAGGCGGGCGTGCCCGAGCTCGGCGCGGACTGGCCGGGTGGCTTCTTCTGTCCGTGCCACGGCTCGCGCTTCGATCTCGCCGGCCGCGTGTTCGACGGTTCGCCGGCTTCGGTGAACCTGCGCATTCCGCCGTATTCGTTCGAGGGTGGCACCAAACTCATCATCGGGCAGGACGCCGCTACGAAGAAAGGTGCGGCGTAATGGCCCAGCAACCTGTCGCTCCCGTTCCCGCAGGCGCAGCCCCCGCCGCCAAGCCGAAGGGCCTGAAGGCCTGGTTCTACAAGCGCCTGCCGGTCGAGGAATTCGTCTCCGACCAGCTCACCGGCTACTACGCGCCGAAGAACTTCAACTTCTGGTACTACTTCGGCGTTCTCGCCACCGTAATACTGGTGTTGCAGCTGTTCACCGGCATCTTCCTCACCATGTTCTACAAGGTGGGCGAAGCCACGGCGTTCGACTCCGTCGAATACATCATGCGTGAGGTCCAGTGGGGCTGGCTCATTCGCTACCTGCATTCCACCGGTGCGTCGTTCTTCTTCATCGTCGTCTACCTGCACATGTTCCGCGCCATGCTGTACGGGTCGTACAAGGCGCCGCGCGAACTGCTGTGGCTGTTCGGCATGGCCGTGTATCTCGCGCTGATGGCCGAAGCCTTCATGGGCTACGTGCTGCCGTGGGGAAACATGTCGTTCTGGGGCGCGCAGGTG
>JBDTUL010000055.1:0-17980 GCA_040007735.1 Gammaproteobacteria bacterium
GAAGAGCCGGGTGGTGAGCCGAGCGAAAACACCAAGCGGGCGCGGACCTCGGCCGACGGAGCCTCGTCCGCGCTACCTGCCGTTGCGGATGCCGCGTCTTCCAGCTCCGTGAGCAGCCGCTGCGTCTCAGTGGGCCCGTTCAATGACCTGGCCACCGCCGCTCGCAGTGCCGCCCTGCTTCGCGGCCGCGGCTTCGAACCTCGGCAGCGCGCTGAAGCGGGCGAGATGTGGGCTGGATACTGGGTCTACGTGGGCGGCCTGAGCAGCCCTGCCGACGAAGCCAAGGTGATGAAAACCCTCGAGCGCGCAGGCATCAGCGACGCGGCCACCATGCCGGCGACGGACAGCGGCCGGCGCGTGTCGGTCGGCCTGTTCAGCGAGCGGGAACGCGCCCAGAAACGCGCCGACGCCGTGAAACGCCTCGGCTTCGCCCCCGAAATCACGGAACGGAAACAGCCGGGCACGATTTACTGGGTGGATCTCGAGCTGAGCGCCAGCGACCGCACGGTGCCTACCGAAGGGCTTCTGTCCGGGGAAGAAGCTGGCTCCCGCCTGGAAATCCGCATGTGCCCGACCGAGGCCCCGAAGTCGGATCCTCCGCGTCAGCAGAAGCTGCGCGATGCGCGCCCGGCGTCCACCACGGCGGACGCCAGATCGGCCAGGCCCGGCTGACTCCGGCCTCCGAGTGTGCGAATTGCCTCGATGAGGCGATACAATCCCCGCCTCTTCGCGATGCCGGCTTAGCACAGTTGGTAGTGCACCTGATTTGTAATCAGGGGGTCACAGGTTCGAATCCTGTAGCCGGCACCATATGACTCAATCGCTTACTTGCAGACGCCGCAGACGCAAGCGGGGTTGAAAGCGGCCACGCGCGGAAACAATCTGAGCCCTCGCTCATATCAGCCCTCTCGTTGTTATTCCTTCCGCTCCGTTATGAGGTGGCGGGTCTCCCTTAGAGCCAGCTCTGAACCTTCGCCGGCAGCAGGCGGTAAACGGCGTGCCGCCTTGCAATTCACTTCCTCAACACGAATCGGCAAGGCCAGAATTGCGCCAAGCAGCTCTAACTCGTGAGAAGGTTTGGCCCACTAAGTACTGAATGGACATCTTGTCCCTCACCCGCCCTTCTACCTTGCGGCGGCGACTCTATGCCGCAGCGCTCTGTCTCTCAGCTTCCCAACCCTTGCACGCCAGAAGCACAGTGCGCGGAACTGCCCGCTCGCCGCTCGCGTAATAGGCCACCTGACGCCGCGACAGGCCGAGCGCATCGGCGGCGTCGCTGAGGCTCAGTCCATAACGCCAGCGCCACCGGATGAACTCCACGGCGTCCAGATGTCCATTCTGCTCGAGCGACATTTCCCAGAGCCGATCCGCGCCCATGCCGATTTCGCCGGGCCACACGACGCTGTGCCCACCTTCGCCCTTCGCCGCCCGCGTGAATGCCGGCTGATTCCGCAGAGGACGCAAACCTTTCAGCCGGTGCACTGGCTCACTCAAATCGACGACCATCGTCTTTCCGCTCACCCAACGCAGACGCAACTTGTACTCGTCGGCGTATTTCACACTTGCGATGCGGATAGCCTTTGTGTCGTTCATGACTCTTCCTCCGAGTACTCTTGCCAGCGAGAGCGCAGCTCCGCACGGTTCTCCCGCGCCCAGGTAAGCGCCTCGGCCGTGTCCCGTGAGTCTGCCTCTCCCGCCTGAATGACCAGTGTTTCGATCACAATGGAGATCCGTTCGTTCTGCCGCGTTATGACATGAAAGTGTGGCGGCGGATGGTCGGCGAAGTACATCTCGATCCGGCAGCGGTTGAAGCGCTTCACAGTAGGCATGAACAGTGTAGTGCACATTGTGCACTAGAACAATCGACCTAAATGAGCGGCGCGGGCGTCGTGGACGGCACGACCCCTCCGTCCTCAGTGCCCATGCCCTTCATTCGGCACCGCCAGTACGACGATGTAACCGGTCTGGGTTCCTCCTGAATACCCGGCGTAGACGCTGGGCAGAGCGAACTTGCTTCCTTTATCCCGAACGGCCATGCCGATATCAGCGTTACTGACACCCGGCGCATAGATCATGTAGTGCGGAGGGGTGACGGTCTTCGTGATTCGTTTCGTTTGCGGATCGAAGCGAAGATCTCCGCGGAGCATGTAGGCGATTCATGCCTTTTGCGGGCTGGGGGAAATGCCTCGACGCGAAGCCGGCGGCGATGTCCCGCTTGATGCCCTCTGCGGAAGCTGTATGGGCGATCAGTTCGCCAACACGCAGCATCACCGGCACGATCGTTCGACTACCTTCGGCGTCCCAGCGCTTCGGCTTCAGGTCGTTGTCGCCCGACTGATTGCAATCGCGGTTGACGAGGCAGGTGCTGCGGCTGACCGCCGCCAACCGATCCTACTGGATGGCGCATCTTTCTGGCGAGAGGATCAAAGAGGCAGCGGATGCGAATTGCCGGTGCACCACCTGACGAGCTGTGCGTTGGTGGCAGGTCTGTAACATCGGCAAAGGGAGTAGCGGTATATGAGAGCTTCAGCGGTGACCTTGTGTGCGGTAGTGCTATCACTTGCGTTTGCGAGCTCCGTGCGCTCGAGCGAGCCAGCAGTGGCTCACACTGCGGCGGGTGCGGCGAGTAACGGCGCCGCGGCCTTCGAAAAACTCAAGAGCCTGATCGGCGAGTGGGATGCGCCGCTGGGCAAGAGCGAAGTGATGACGGATATTTTCCGGCCCATGGGTTCTGGCACGGCGATCCTCCACGAGGAATGGAAGAATGGCGAGCAACTCACCGCGACGGTGTTCTACCTGGTGGGCTCGGAGCTCAGAGCGGATCACTTCTGCGATCTGGGGAATCAGCTCCACTACGTCGCCGTGAGGTCCAACGATCCGAATGCCCTGGCGCTCGAGCTGCGCGAGAGCACCAATCTCGACACGCATCCCAGGCACTTTCATTCGACGACCTGGCATTTCATCGATGCCAATCATCACGATCAGGACTGGGAGCTGATGACCCCCGGCAAGCAGGCGAAGATCGTGCGCCTGGTGTTCACCCGAAGAACGTAGCCCGCGTCGGGGGAGGCTGCGACCTAGCGCAGTTGGCCTACTTCGAGGCCTCTGCGCTCGACGTACTCATTCCAGGACTCTTTGGGGGATGCGAGTGCGCAGAGGCCGCCGATCGCAATGGAGATGAGCCCGAACTCACTGAGGAAACCGGACACGAAGTGCAGGAGACGCGCTGGAGGAAAGTGCTGGTCCACGCTGCAGAGGTGGCACCTGCCGAGACTCCACCAGTGTGCAATGACGTCGAACGCGAACGCGACGATCAGCGCCACCGTCGCGCCCGCAAGGACACGAACCCAGGGACCGCGAGTCGCGCGTAGAAAGTGGGTTCGCATCAGGCGGCTATAGGTGTAGCCCGCGACGCCAAGCGACGGAAGCGCGAGCAAACAGAGGAACACGACGTAAACGCTGCGGCTTCCTTGCACGCTGGCGCCGAGCGCGCTGAACAGAAGCGCAAGCCATTCGAACGAGATTGGGTAGGCGGCCCCCTGCGTAGGGATCGAGCGAAGTGCGTCCGCTGCCGTCAGGCCCAGGAACGCCAGCACCTCACCCAGCAGCACGAAGCTCAGTACGATTCTCGACGTCCATGTCATTTACGAACTCCCGCCTCCTGCCTGGCGGTATTGGAGCCCGGCGGGCTCGCGAAAGAAACCTCAGCCCGCGTTAGCGGTAGCTGTCGGCCTCGCGCTATACGCTTCCATCAGCAGTCCCGTTCCGCCGCGCGAAACGTGCGCGACGACGGCCGTGCGCCGATGCAGCTTGGTGATGGCTCCGAGATTGATCGCGAACGAGAGTTCGACTTGCTGGCCCTTCCGCAGGCCCAGATTCGTCGTCTCGATGAAGACACCCGTCGCGCTGAGATTCACGGCTCGGCAGAGCTTGCGGCGGCCACCCGGGATATTGATATAGACCGTGGTTCGGGCGCGGTGGCGGGTATGAAGTCGGCGTTCCACTTGGGTTGTGGCCTCTTATATTTGTTTCGACAGCGCAGAAAGAATACGCATCCAATTATGCCTTTGTTCCCATTTGCCGACAGTGCCGACTCAACTTAATTGTGGCGATGCACGTGTTTATAAATCGTGCGTCTACCGCGTGTTGGCGTCAAGACAGGGACTCCCACAGGGCAGCCGCAGGAACCGACCACGCGCGGTCACCTGCCCACCGCAATCTGTGACACATGCACGCTGACGGCCACTGGACAATGGTCTGACAGCTTCGCGCGGCGGGCGTCGGCCGCGCTGTAGGTCACGCGCCCGAACGTGCCGGGCACCAAGGCGGCACCCAGAGTGCGGGATAAGACAATGTGGTCGATGTACGCCGCATACCCCTGTCCCGGCACACAATTACGGAAGCGCTGGCCCGCGGCGGCGTTCACAAGATGGGCTTCCGGTGGCTTGCCGTCGCTGATCCGGGACCAGAGTCCGGCGCGGCGCTCGGTCGTCAGCTCCCGGTTGAAGTCCCCGAGCACCCCGAATTGGCGGCCGGCACGCGCCTGAGCGTCTATCCAGGACTCGAGGGCGGGCAGTTGCCGGCTCAGCTCACGGCAGGCCCGGTCCCCGGTAGCGAGGGGCTTTTCCGGGCAGCCGGATTTCAGGTGCACGCTCAATAGCCGGATCTCCCGAGGCTCGCCCGGAAACAGCACCAGCTCCGCGCCTCGCCGGACGGAATCGCCCAGCGAGAGAGGAAGGTGATCGGGCCCGCAGCGGTACGCAATGCCCGCGCGTATAGCGAACCCGTTGTTCTGCACGTGAGGTCGGCCGGTGAAGCAGAACTCGTAGTCGGGGAACACGAGTCTCGCGGCTTGCGGGCCGTCCACTTCCTGCAAGGAGACCACGTCCGCATCCAGCTGGCGTGCGTAGCGCGCGAGCACCGCGAAGTCGCGTGCCGAGCGCTCGAGGTTTTGAGCCACGTCGCAAGGAAGACGGCGCCGATTAGCCACCACCGGTGCGCCGGCCGGTATGCAGCTCGACTTGAGGGGTTTGAACGCGGCGGGGGCGATCAGCCATTCGAGATTCCAGGTGGCCAGCTTCAGCAGCCCTGGGGGCGTGCCGGCGTCCGCGCGAGCGTTGGTTGCGGTGAGCGCGCAGGCAAGCAACACGAGCGAACGCGCGACGCTCATTCGTGGTGCCGACTCAGCGCCAGCAGCTGCGGACGTTTGCGGTGCCTGTGGCCCCGCGCTTGCCCGAATCCGTAAGAATGAAAGTCGTGCATTCGGTATCCACGGCCTTATCACGCGTAGCCACCGCATTCGCCGTGGCCGTGTAGCTCTGGTCGCCAGAGCCGCTCGGATTCGTTCCAAGCGCAACGACCAGCACGTAGCGCCCACTGGCGGTCCGCGCCGGAAGACCCAGCCCGGTTGGCGTGGGGGCCGCGATCTCCTCGGTATATCGATTGTGCTGGAGGTAGAACTTCTGCTGTTCCGCCTGCAGCTGCAGCAGCGCCGCCACGGCCTCGGAGCGCCGTGCGCGCGCAACGTGCTTTGTGTAGGCAGGAATTGCCACCGCGACCAGCACGACGGCGATGACGACTGCCGTCAATATTTCAACCAGCGTAAAACCGGTTTGCCGTTCCGGCTTGCCCGCGCGCCTCATGGCCCCTGCTCGCGTGTGAAGGAGGGCGAGTTATTACCGACTCGCCCGTCGGATACAAGCGTCCAGCGGATGGGATCGTCCAGTTACGGCGCCCGACTTCAGCGGCCCCAGCACTCCGCCTGCGGCTTGGTGCCGGTCGCGCCGCGGGCTCCCGCGCTGTTGAGTGTCAGGGTTTTGCATCCGGTGTCTTTCGCCTGCTCACCCTGGGGCTCCGCCTTGAGTGAGAAGGTGTCCGGGGCAGGGGCGGCACCGAGGCTGATGGAATAGTTGCCGCCCTCCGTCGGGACGGGAAGAGTCACGCAGCCCGCCTGGTCATATTTGTTGAAGCGAGTGAAGCAGCGCTCGAACGCCCCTGCCGTCGACAGCAGGGCGACCTTCGCTTCAGTGCGGTTCGAGCGAATGATGTAGGCACGGTAGCTCGGCACCGCGATCGCCGTGAGTATGCCGACGATGAGCATCACCGTGATCAGCTCTATGAGCGTCATGCCCTGCATGTTCTTGCGCATGTCTTGTTTCCTTGGTGCCGAAGCGTTCAACGGGACTGCCGCCAGGATTGACGGCCGTAGCTGCGCGGGCCTGGTTTGATACAGCGAGTGTCCTGGCCGCCGCTGGTGCCGGGCAGGAACGCGTAGTCGCAGTTCTCGCCTTCCTGGATCAGCGGCGTCGAGTTGACGCCGGACGTGGACTGAATGCCGTTGACGTACTCTGTGTTCACCTGCTCGTCCAGCTTGCCGTCGCCGTCGATATCGAAGGCCGACTGCGGAGAGTTGGACAGCTGGAAGAGATTCATGTCCATGAGCCAGCTCGTGCCGCCGAACTTGCAGGGATCCGCGCTCGGAATCAGCGTGGTGTAGATGATGTGGCCGTTGCGGATGACTGAGTCGCTCACCTGCATCTCGCCGTTGAAGCCCTTCGGAGAAACGAGGTCGATGTAAACGCCCCGCGTGTCGTCCTGGAGCACAACGTTGCTCGTGGCACGCACGTTGGCGGTGACGCGATTCGCGCCGGTGCCGTATGCCACTCCGTACTCTTCCTGAGTGATCGTCTGCTTCGTCATGCTGTCGCGGGAGGTAATGACATCCGACGCCGCGTCGCCCGTGGCCATGTCGAACACGGCGTAGAAACTCTGGTCTGACAGATTTGCGACGTTGGTGTCCGCGGCTTCGAGGTATTTGCCCGTGCCGAACAACACCACAAGGCCCTTTCCATCCAATCCACGGTTGACGCTGGGCTTGGAGGTGACGGGCTGACGCTTGCCATTCTTATCCTTCGCCACGAACAGGGGTGTCGCGGCATCGCCTGATTTATAGGCCACATCCCATTCCGCCGGGTTTGTCGAACTGAGGTCGAACTTCCAGAGGTTGCCGAACAGGTCGCCCGCGTAGCCGAGGTCCACGATGCCGTCGCCGTTCATGTCGATCAGCACGGGCGTCGACAACCCGTTGGGGCGGTCGGTGGAAGCCGGGTCCGCCGACTTGCCCACGCCGGTGTCGATCTTGGCGATCTTCGCTCCTGTGTCGAGATCGACGACGTAGAGCACCGCGTTGCCGGTGGCGCTCACGTGATCGTCGACAGCGGTGTCGCTGTAACCGTTGCCGAACACTGCGGCCCACTTCCCGTTGGCCATGCGCACGATCATTGGGCGGCTGTAGGTAAAGCCCAGGTCGTCGTCATTCGAGTCGTCGAACTCCCATTTGAATACCGACGTACTGCCTTGTGTGAGAGCTGCGGGATCGGTGATGTCCAGCGCGTAGATGGACTGGCCGCCTTTGTTCAGGCCAGCGACCAGCACCGTGCGCCAGCTGCCGCCCACGAATGCATCGCCGGTGCTCGGCGTGCCGTCCACGTAGAACATGTGTGTGTAGGCCGGGTCTGTCAGCCGGAACAGGTTCTTGAAGACGCCGCCGGGAATGAACGAGAAGACCTCCGCGATGCTCTTGCTGCTGCCTTCATCCACCGACTTAAACGCGTGCAACATGCCATCGTTCGCGCCGGCATAAACCATGTGTGTGCGAGTCATGTTGTTCGCACGGAAGGTGGAGTACTTCTGGGTCTCCAGCGCGTCCGGATAGCGGAAAGGCGGCACGCCGACGAAGGTGGGCGCGGAATTCACGAAGTCCCCGAGCACCGAGTCGGCGGAGCGTTTGCGAAACTTCGCTCCGTTCGTGCCTTCATCGGTGCGGATGCCGCGCAGATAGCTGACTCGCTGACTGCCCAGGGTATCCGTGGGCTGCAGCTGCGACTTGCGCGTCGCATCCAGCGAGGCCCACAGAAACGGCGTGGCCGTCTTCGTGCTGTTGACCGTCATGATCTGGCGAGTGGTCGGAACGGTGGCCCGCTGCTGGTTGATCAGCTGTCCGTCCTTGGTCACATCGAACGCGTCGACCCTGCCCGACCAGTCCTTGCTGATGAAGCTGGCCTGGAACAACCGCGTATCCACTTGAATGGAACCACTGCTGCCGGCCGCGCTCGCGGCTGAACCCGCCGACTCGGCGATGCTGCGCAGGACGGCTCCGAGCTTGTCCGACAGCTCACTCGAACTCTTGGCGTTCAGGAGCATGCCGCGGCCGTTGATCGTGGCGTGCCATAGATCGTCTACCGCGGAAGGGTGACGCGCCGGGAAGGTCGTCGGCCAGGTGGGCGGCGAGACGTACGGATCGACCGGAACATCCGGGTTGAACTGAAGCCCGCGCGTGCCGAGCGTAATCGCATAGAAGTTCATGTGCGGGTTGCGGTTGCAATCGAGCCGAGGGTCGCTCGAATCGCTGCAGGCTGCGGGCGGGGCCACTGTTCCCTGCGTCAGGTCCGGCCGCAGCGAGCTCGTGTACGCGCTCATCACATGGTCGGCCAGCGTGTTGGAGACGCCGTCCTGGTAGGGATTGCCTTTGTTGCCGTCGACGTTGTCGGCCGTGATGCCGTCGTTGGCGTCCGGCGTGTTCGAGAAGCCATCGGTGAACAGCATTCCGAAGTTGCGCTGGCAGGAATAGGCGATCGGCGCGCCGTCCCCGGTGCGCTTGTAGTTGCGCACGAGGTTTGCGACGGCCGCGCGATTGGGCGTGCCGCCCGAGTTCACCCAGTCGTGATAGAAATTTGTGTAGAGCGCCGTGCGGGTCGCCGCGACGTCGATGTCACCCATGGTCACATCGGGGCTACCTGGAGCGCCGCTCTGGTTGATCGTGAATCCCGCAACGCGCGTGCCCTGCAGGGACAGGAAGGCCGTGCCAAGGCCGGCGCGCAGCGCCTGGTGACGCTTGCGGTAGTAGCTGAACCAGTTCGCGAAGTTCTGGATGGCGGTGTTGTACGCCGCGAGGTTCGTGAAGTTGGTGGACTTGATCTCGTAGCGATACAGCGTGCTGTTGTCGGGGGCCTTGCCCACTGCTGCCGGAGTCGCGGAGTAGCCGAGGCCCGCAATGGTGGCGCTTCTCGAATAGAAGGTTGCGGGAAAATAACGAATGGCGACGGAGGCGTTGTTCGGCACGGCGCTGGTGCCGGTGGTCACGCCTACCGAGATGTCGGTGCTTGCCGTCGCCCAGTTGTTGAACCGGGAACCGGCGGGTGGGTTCTTGGGGGTGGACGCCGGCGCATCCTTCACGCGCAGGCAGGTGTTCATGGGAATCGTCATTCCGGTGAAGACCCTGAAGTAGTGATTGTCATCCGGCGCCGGAAGACTCGAGTCGCACGCGGCGGTCGTTACGGCGCTTCCGGTTCCCGCGCGATCTTTCGTGAGATCGATGGTGGGTGCGCCGTCAAATACAGGGTCGAATCGGGCCGCGGTCACGGTCGAATTGCCAAACGTATAGCCGCCGCCGTTAGGCCACGGCGAGTAGGTAACCAGCGGATTGAAGAACGCGGCGTTGAAATCCGACGAGCGGGACCAGCCGTAGGCCGGCAGCGGTGCAATTGCGTAGTGATCGTTACCTCCGTCGGCCAGGCGGCGCCGGTTCGAGGTGTTGTCACCTGAGCCATTAGGGAACAGATAGGCGAATTTCTTCCAGGTCGCGCTCGAGTTGCCGCCGTTGTTGAAATTGAGCTGGCCCGCGCTGACCAGGTCGGTGGTCCCGTCGGCGATACAACCGGTGAAGGAGTTTCCGCTGGTCGAGCTGCACTGGCCGGAATCAGCGCTCGTCCGCCACCAGGCCGCGCCATCGTTGCCGCGCAGGAGCAGCTCGAAGTCCATCGATCCGGAGTCGTCGATGGCCATGATCAGGTTCGGCTTGACGCCCGAGGTCAGGAACAGCGGCGTATCCGCAATGGCGAGCGGTGCGGCGCCGGCCTGGGTCGCAAGCAACAGCAGCGTGGCGGAAGTGGCCGCGATTGCGCCGGCCTGCGTGAATTTGCGAATGTTCATGGAATCGATGACCTCGGCGCGTGCGCCTGCGGTTAGAAACGGGGAACGAAGGTGGTCTGCACGACGGTTTCGGCGAGTCCGCTGCCGCCCGTCGAGCGTCCGGATATTTGATAGATGATGTGGCCATCGGGCGGCTTGCCCAGCTCGACGTCGCTCCCCTTGGGGAGATAGCCGATCTCTTCGATGATGTAGGTAGGTGTTTCCACCAGCTCCTGCGGCTTGTCGTTACTCTTCGCGTCGCCGGCAATGCCATTTTTGGCCCACCAGGCCGCGTCCGCGAGATCGACACGCCCGTTCTTGCCGGCGCTGCCGTCCTGCCAGTAGAGGCAGGGGTACGCGGTGCAGGTGACCGGAGCCACGGTCAGCGTTCCGAGCGCCGCTTCGCCTGCGCGAACCGCGGCTTCGGCGCCCTGGAACGCGAGATTGCGGTCACGTGTGTTGCCTGCCATGCGCTCCTGCATGCGGGACATCTGCATGGCCGTTACGCCAATGATTGTCAGCACCAGCAACATCAAGAGGCTGGTCACGAGCACGGCCCCTTGCTGGGAGCGTGCGGAGAGTGGAAATGCAATTCGAGCGGCATTCATCGTGTGGCCCTCAGCTCGTGCGATTGCGCAGTGTTACGGTCGTGGTAAAGAGCGAGCGCTGGTAGTGGTCGTTGAACGCCGGCAGCACCGTGCTCAGCATCGTGTACGTGCGCGTGTCGAGGATCGGCGAGTTCGGCTCGTCCGAGCGAATCAGAATTGCCAGGGAGACACTGATGACGTTCGACCAGGCGGTGCCCGTGATGGCGCTGGCGTCGAGATAGGTATCGATCAGTGCGTCGTTGTTGGTGTCGACTCCGTAGCGTAGCTGCATGGCCTCGGCACCGGCGATCACCTCGGTCGGCGTGCCGTCCGTGCCGGTGATGCGCCAGAGCGCGGGGCCGTCGATGGTTCTGCTCGGCGCGATGTAATAGATGATCGAGACGATCGGGGCGACGCGCGCGCCGACCGCGTAGGTGTGCTTGAAGTCGTCACTATCATTGCCGGGCGACCCGGCGCTGGCCTCGTGCTTCAGGACGGCAGTCGTGCCGTCGGCTCCCTCTGCCACATCGGTAGGCAAGAAGACAGCGGCGCCCGTGCAGTCGCTGATGACCATCGGGGTGTCCTTCCTGATCGACTCGGCAGGATCCTTTTCCACGCTGATATCGCCCGTGGGCATTACCTGCGCAGGCGTTCGCAGCAGCGGTGCGCCCGTTTGAACGGTGCGGATGACGATGATGTCGTTGCCGGGTGTCGGCAGCGGATTCGGATCCGAGAACAGCGTGGTTGCATCGGCGGACATTGCCGGCTGCCAGGAGTCATCCGTGGCGTCGTAGCCGAAGACGGGCTGCGTGAGGTTCCACAGAAGCGTGTCCGGATTGGTCAGCGTGTTCTTGATGCTGAAGAGGCCGGGAATGGGCTGCAGGCAACCCGGAAAGCCCGCGGCGCGCATGTCTCGCAACAGGATTTCGATGGCGGAACGTCCGTTTTCCTGCAGGCGGCCGACGCGCTCGTTTTCGTAGTAGGCGACTTTCGAGCTGTAGACCACGGCAAGCACGCCGCCCAGCAGGATGAGACTGATAGTCATCGAGACCAGCAACTCGACGAGGCTGAAGCCGCGCGCCGGCGCACCGGTGAGTCGAATGTGATTTCTCATGGCGTGGCTACCGGGGCTGCTGCGCTGGTGAGGCGCGTAGTCATTTCGAATCGCAGCGCTGTGCGAACGGCGGCGGCGGCAGTCGCAGGGTCGTCGTTCTGGTCACCCCAGACGATGCCCACGGTGATCAGTTGGCCGTCGCGACGGATGGAGCCGCTGGGCTGCACCGACTGGCCGGCCGGGGTCAGGTATCCCGGCAGGGTGTCAACGATGTTCGCGCGCCAGGATCTGAGATCGGTGGCCGAGAGCGTGGCGCCGCTGGGGGGCGACGCGTTTTCCGCCAGGATGTATTGATCCACGGCCTTACTGTTGGCGCGCATGCGATCGATGATGTCGTACGCCAGGAAGGTGGCTTGCGAGCGCTTCGCCGAGCCGCCGCTTGCCCGCAGGCTGGCGATCTGCAAACCCGCGACACCCAGCAGGCCAATCGACAGCACCAGAAGCGCGACCAGCGCCTCGGTCAGTGTGAAGCCGCGCGTGCGACGTAACGGGCGTAGGTTCAGATGGGTCATGGGCGTGTCCTAGGCGTCGCAAGCCGTTTTTTTCGCGAACAACCCGCCCGTCGCCGTGACCTGCAGGCTCCGTTTGCCGTCGCCCCTGCAACTGGGGGACTGCACGGTGAGGAGAATCGTGGCGGTCGCCATTCCCGTAGGCTGGAATTCCACGGAAGGCTGGTCGCCGGTCACCAGCACGCCGCCGCCGGGGGCATCCCACTTCTGCAGGAGCCGGTCGTCGCCGGCGTTGAAGTCGCCCGAGCCGGCCGGGTTTGCGGCAGTAAACGCGGCCCAGCCCGATGCCCACTTGTCCTGGGTGGTGCAGGTCTGGCCATCCTCCGACGCGCAAACCGACACCGGCCGGGACCGGCGCAGCGATTCGCTGCGCGCCAGGTTCAGCGCGGTCACCAGGTCGTTCTGGGTCGTGGTCACGCGCGTGTTGCGCGTGTATTCCCGGAAGGAGGGGGTGGCGAGGGCCGTCAGGATCCCAACGATCGTGAGGGCCACCATCAGTTCGGCGAGCGTGAAGCCCAGTGAAGTCCTTTTCATGGCCGCGATCATCCAGCCGTTTGCTGCACTGCGGTTAGCTGAGCCGATGAGCGGCCGCGTTCGGAGGACTACCGGTCGGCAAGCGTGAAACGGGTCACGAATCGCAGTTGACTTAAGCTAGCCGGCAGTCAGGATTGGGCCCTCTTGCCTGGCACGATGGTGCCAGCGCCGTACCGTGAACCGCTCATCTGCCCACTGGAGATCTCGCGTATGTCCCTGATCGTGATCCTGGTTCTCATCGTCGTGGCAGTGTTCTTCTTCATCGGGCAATACAACCGGCTGGTCACGGCGCGGAATGCCTTCAAGAACGCCTTCGCGCAGATCGATGTGCAGCTCACCCGCCGCTACGACCTGATCCCGAATCTGGTCGAGACCGCGAAGGGTTATCTCAAGCACGAAAGCGAGACGCTCGAAGCGGTCATCAGCGCCCGCAACACTGCGGTCGCCGGGCTCAAGGTCGCAGCATCTGACCCGGGCAATGCCGCGGCGGTGGCGCAGTTGTCAGGTGCCGAGGCAAATCTGGGTGGTGCGCTGGGCAGGCTGTTCGCGCTGGCCGAGGCGTACCCCGACCTCAAGGCCAACCAGAACATGATGCAGCTGTCGGAAGAGCTCACGTCCACGGAGAACAAGGTGGCGTTCGCGCGGCAGGCGTACAACGACTCCGTCATGAGCTACAACAATGCGCGCGAGGTGTTCCCGAGCAGCATCGTCGCCGGCATGTTCAATTTTGCTCCCGCACAGATGCTGGAAGTTGCGAAGCCCGAAGCGCGCGAAGCGCCGAAGGTGAGTTTCGGCTAGGACCGCGCGCGGCTGCGGCTGTGAGCATCGAAGCGGGCGGCCGGGTCAGTGCCGTCGTCGGCCCGATGCGTCTGATGCGCCTTTCCGCCGCCTGCGGCACTGGACAGGCAAGGTCAATCGTTACGCCTGCGCGGCGATGCATGCCTCTTGCCAGCGCGCTGCGCGAGTCACGCTGAATGGACTTTTACACCCGACAGGTTCAGGCGCGCCGCCAGACACGGTGGCTCGTCATAGGGTTCATCGTCGCGATTACGGCGGTCGTCATCGCGCTCGACCTCGTGCTGTTCACGGTGTTCGGGTTCGCGGACCGCGATCACTCTGCAATGGCTCCTTTGCAATTTGCTGCGCAGAATCCTGGCGTGGCGTTCTGGTGCACGGCTTTGTCGCTGGGCGTCGTTGGCCTGTCTAGCGTCTTTAAATCGATTCAGCTCCGCGAGGGCGGTGGCGTGGTTGCGCGCTCGCTCGGCGGGGTTCGCGTCGGCCGCGACACGGCGGACTTCAAGCGCAAGCGCCTTCACAACGTGGTCGAAGAGATGGCGATTGCGTCCGGCGTTCCCATGCCTGAAATCTACGTGCTCGAGCATGAAGACGGCATCAACGCATTCGCGGCGGGGCACACGCCTGCGAACGCTGCTGTGGCCGTTACACAGGGTGCTCTCGATCAACTGAATCGGGATGAGCTGCAGGGAGTGATTGCGCACGAGTTCAGTCACGTGCTGAACGGCGACATGCGGCTGAACGTGCAGCTCATGGGCTGGCTGTTTGGATTGTTCGTCATCGCGTTGATTGGCCGCACGCTGTTGCGTTACGCGCCGCGCGGGCGGAAAGCTTCGGGTGGATTGCTGGCGGCCGCCTTCGGCGTCATGGTGTTGGGCTATGTCGGCATGTTCTTTGGGCGCATTCTGCAAGCGGCGGTGAGCCGGCAGCGCGAGCGACTTGCGGATGCATCGGGCGTGCAGTTCACTCGCAATCCGAATGGTCTCAAAGGTGCGCTGGTGAAGATCGCGGGTCTCAGTGAAGGCTCGCGCATCGTCGGGGCGGATGCGGAGTCGGCCGCACACATGCTGTTCGCGCCGGGCCTGTCGCGTTTCTTCGCCACGCACCCGCCACTCGCGGAACGCATTCGCGAGCTCGACCCGCACTTCGACGTCAAACGTTTACCGCAGGTCGCCGCGCAAGCCCTCGCAACGATTCCCGCGTTCGATGCAGCAGCGCTCGCCGAAGCGGGCGTCGCTCGCGCCAGCACGGCGGCACCATCGGCGCAACAGGCGGCGGCCGGTTTGGAATCAGCAGCGGCGGCAGGGACACGCGCCTCTTCTTCTGAAACGGCTTTCACCGCGTCAAACATGCAGAGGCCAGCGCCGGTCCAGCAAGAAGACGTCTCGGCACCCATCCTCTCGCAATCAGTGCCCGCCCAACCGCGCAACATCGCAGCCCAGGTGGGCTCACTCGAATCCATCCACATCGAGCAGGCAAAGGCCCTGCGGATTGCACTCCCCGACGCGCTTCGCGACTTCGTAGAGTCCACCGGCCGCGCCCGCGCAGTTGTGCTGGCACTTCTGCTCAGCCGCGACCCTCGCATCCGCCAGCGCCAGCTGGTGATGCTGGCGAGAAAGCTCCCAGACGCCGAACTCGGCTCAATAAACGACGCGGCCCCACTGGCAGAAAGCCTGGCCCCCATGCTGCGATTGCCCGCGCTACTGCAAGTGTTCCCAGCTCTGAGACGCCTTCCAATAACGCAGCGCCAGGCGCTGGCTCGCCTCGCAGACGACCTCATCCGCTCCGACGCCCGCATCGACGTGTTCGAGTTCTGTCTCGCGCAGTTGCTCGCAACCCTGCTACGAGATGAAATCGAAGCTCGCCGTCCTCACGGCAATGTTTCTCTCAGCGACGCCGCCGATGACATCCAGGTTTTGTTCGCCACGCTGGCGGCATTCGGTGCCACAGATGAAAATCAGGCGAGAAGGGCTTACGAGGCTGGTATGCACACCGTGCTGCCGATGGATCGTCCCGCGTACGTGACGATCGAGAATTGGCCTCAGAGGTTGGGCGATTCGCTGCAGCGGCTGGAGAAGCTGCATCCCTTCGCGAAGAAGGCAGTGATCGAGGGGTTGGTGAGCACCATTGCGCATGATGAGGTGCTCACTGTGGCGGAAGCGGAATTATTGCGCACGGTGTGTGCGACGCTTCATTGTCCGTTGCCCCCTATACTTCCTGGGGTAATTGCGGCAGGAAGCCCTCAATCGCCGGGCGGCTAAGATTTTATTTTTTTCGACGGTGAGAGCTGCGCTTTCGCGCAGGCATTACATATAAATCGCTTCGGCTCCCCAGCGGCCGTCGAGGAACGCGCGAATCTCGCTGCCGAATCGTTTGATGTCGATGAGGAACGAATCGTGCCCCTCGATGCAGTCGAGCGGCGAGAACTGCGCGGCTACGCCTGCCTTCGTGAAGTCATCGGCCATCTGCCGCTGTTCCGCGAGCGAGAACAGCATGTCCGAGGCCACGCCGACGACCAGCGCTCGTTCCACCCGCGAGCGGGCCAGCACATCCGCATTCGAGCTGCCGTGCTTTGCGAGATCGAACCGATCCATCGCCCGCGAAATGTAGAGATAGCAGTTTGGATCGAACGCCCGCACGAATCGCCGTGCGTGCGCTTCCAGGTAACTCTGAATGGCGAACTCGGGCGCGAACGGCCCTTCTTCGCGGATGTGCTCCGGCACAGGATCGCGCCCGAAGCGCTGCACCCATTCATGAGCGGACCGATACGTCATCATCCCAAGCTTGCGAGCGATGCGCATGCCGGTGGCGGGCGGGCGCTCGTTCGTGTACGCCCCTTGCGCCCAGTCCGGATCGCGAAGAATCGCCTCGCGCTGAATCGAGCGCAGGGCGATGGCGAACGGCGAGGCGGCCGCCGACCCTGAGATGCTGATCACCCGGCGCGCGGCGCCCGCAAACTGCGCAGCGAAAGCGAGCACCACCATGCCGCCGAGCGAGGCGCCCAGCACCGTATCTGCCTGCTCGATGCCAAGCGAACGAAGCACTTCAAACCCGCCGCGTGCAATGTCCTCGACCGAGAGCTCCGGAAAACTCATGCGATAGGGCGCGCCTGTCGCAGGGTTCACCGATGCAGGCCCGGTCGAGCCGAAGCAGCTGCCCAGTGAATTCACGCACACCACGAAGAACCGATTGGTGTCGATGGCGTGCCCGTCACCAATCATGCCTTCCCACCAGCCCTCGCTCGTGTCTTCCGCAGAAGACCTGGCGTGTGCCGACGGCGAGAGCCCGGTGAAAATCAGGATGGCGTTATCGCGCGCCGCGTTCAGAGTGCCCCAGCTCTCATAGGCGATGCGCGCGCGGTGAAGCGCGCCCCCACGCCACATGGGAAACGGATCGGGTAGATCCGCATAGCGCCGCGCATCCATCTTCACCGGGCGCTCCGGCTGAAAGTCGCTGCGAGTGTTCAAGGTTCCGGATCGCTGCCTTCGAGAATGCCTTCGAACAACGCCGTCGAGAGATAGCGTTCCGCAGTATCGGGCAGCATGGCGAGAATCACTGAGCCCGCCGGCGCTTCGTCCGCCACCTTCCGAGCCGCAGCAAACGTGCCCCCTGAGGAGATGCCGACGAACAACCCTTCATTCTTCGCCAGCGCCCGGGACGCCTCGATGGCCTCCACGTCCGTCACCGGCAGGATGCGATGAGCAACGCCCTTCTTGAGCACACCCGGTATGAAGTCCGGCGTCCAGCCCTGAATCTTGTGGGGTGCAAAGGGCTGGCCCGACAACAGCGCCGCGCCCGCAGGCTCAGTGGCGATGATCTGCACGTCCGGCCGCGCGAGCCGGATCATTTCGCCGGCGCCCGTGAGCGTGCCGCCCGTACCCCAGCCCGTGACAAAGAAGTCGAGCCGCTTGCCCGCGAAGTCACTGAGAATTTCCGGCCCGGTGGTGCTGCGATGATAGGCAGGGTTCGCTTCATTCTCGAACTGCCGCGCGAGGAACCAGCCGTGCTTCTCCGCCAGCTCCTTCGCCTTGCGAACCATGCCCGTGCCGCGCTCAGCGGACGGCGTGAGGATGACCCGTGCGCCGAGCATGCGCATGATCTTGCGACGCTCGATGGAGAAGCTCTCGGCCATGGTGGCGACGAATGGATAACCCTTGGCCGCGCATACCATGGCGAGCGCGATGCCCGTGTTGCCGGAGGTGGCTTCGACCACCGTTTGCCCCGGCTTCAGCGCGCCGGACCTCTCGGCGTCCTCGATGATGCCGATGGCGAGGCGATCCTTGACCGAGGACAACGGATTGAAGAACTCGCACTTCACGTACATCGTGACGTTCTTCGGCGCGAGCCGGTTGATGCGCACGATGGGTGTACGCCCGATCGTGCCCAGAATGCTGTCGTAGATCATGTGGAGCGTCCTCGTCCGAAAATGTTGTGCCGGTGGCTCTCGCTGCCGGACGGTGCATGGGTTGTCG